>CAYSZS010000021.1:0-3083 GCA_964435575.1 uncultured Gammaproteobacteria bacterium
CCGTTTTCCTGCCCCCCAGTGCGGAGACTGGGGGAAATTGCTACGCTATTATACCCTAAAAAATCTGTGTAAATCCGCTATTTATCCGCGTAAATCAAAGCTCAGATTAACACCGATTTGTTGCGGATAACTACGGATACTATTTACGGTCAATCTTACATTCCTTGAATGCCAAATCTATCGTTCCAAGAATTTCGCTAACTCTATCTTTTGCTTCGTCAAAAGAAATTGCATTTCTCTCATTTGGAAACCAGTGGAAAAGAAGATTTCTTCCCCTACTCCAAGTCTCCCACAATTTATCGGGAAAAGTTTTTCCTTGACAAAAGTCGACCAATTTATCGTAAACGCTCTCCTTTTTCCGAAAACGAGACTCAAGACTTGGATTTAATGCTTTCCCGACTCTGAATCTTCTTCCCAAAAAGTCCTCGTCTGTTATAAAACCCAAATCGTGGAATAAAGTCTTTAAGAATCCCTCATAGGCTTTGGCCGCGGGAAAAACAATAAAGGCATAATCATGAAATTTCTCATCCCAAGATCCAACCTTGTCGACAAGAAGCAAAGCTTGCTTGAGAAGCTCTTGCAAATCCTGATCAATATAATTCCACCAAACTCTTTTATCCAAAGAAGTATCCATAATCTTCATACTACCAAATTTAGTCGTACTTTTGTATCCTCCAAGGTATAATTGAGAACATGGCAAAGACAAAAACTAAAAAACTGAAGAACTTAAAAACTAGAGGTCAAAAGGATAAAGAAATCGAAAAGTTGTTGCACAAAAGCCAATCTGCGACGCGTCAAACGCGCCAGCCAAGTCAGACTTGGCGTAAATCAGCTAAAAAATCCGCGAAACGAGTTGATAAGTTAAGAAATATCTTCAGAAATGTAAGACTCTGGAAAAAAGTAATCTTCTTAGGTACTTTATCCGCAATCTCTTTGTGGCTTTTTTGGAGAATACCGCTACCAACAAAACTAAGTAAGGAGGAAGTCCCTGTCTCCACAAAACTCTTTGACAGGAACGGAAAGCTAATCTACGAAATTTATGCCGATAAAAAATCTACACCCGTTAAATTGGACGAATTACCGGATTACGTTAGGGAGTCAACAATTGCGATTGAGGATAAGGACTTTTATAAACATTATGGCATATCTTTCACTGGAGTTATGAGAGCGGCCTATAAAACTTTAATCAAACAAAAACTCCAAGGAGGATCGACTCTTACTCAACAGCTTATCAAAAACGCACTTTTAACTCCCGAGCGGACCTTAAAAAGAAAAATTAGGGAGTTTGCCTTAACGCTTGTTGTCGAAACAATTTATTCCAAAGACCAAATACTGGAAATGTATCTCAACCAAATCCCCTATGGAGGTACTTCTTACGGGATTGGAGCAGCATCTGAAACTTACTTTGGCAAAAATGCCAAAGATTTAACACTAGCTGAAGCAGCTCTTTTGGCCGGACTTCCGGCCGCGCCTTCTTACTACTCCCCATTCGGCGCACGCCCCGAATTTTCAAAAGGAAGACAGGAGACGGTTCTTAAACGAATGGTCGAAGACGGATATATAACTCAAGAAGAAGCCGATAAAGCTAAAGATGAAGAACTTAAATATGCCGAGCCGGAGGATTTGCGGGCACCTCATTTCGCCCTTTGGGTAAAAAATCTCCTAGCCGAAAAATACGGGGAAAGTGTTGTTGAAAAAGGGGGTTTAAGAGTAATAACAAGTCTTGACCTTGAACTTCAGGAATTTGCAGAGGTCGCCGTAGCAACCGAGGTTGCAAAATTGAAAAAACAAAACGTCGGAAACGGAGCAGCTCTTGTTACACGTCCTAAAACGGGTGAAATATTGAGCATGGTTGGCTCCAAAAACTACTTTGCAGAAGATGAAGACGGAAAAGTAAATATCATTTTTGCCAAGCGTCAACCGGGTTCGTCCATAAAACCCCTTAACTACGCTCTTGCAATAAAAGATAAAAAGATAACTCTCTCAACTCCCTTGGCCGACGTCCCGACATGTTTTAGTGTTTTTGGCCAAAAAGCCTACTGTCCTGTTAATTACGACGGTACATTTCATGGAGCGCAACAGGCTCGTTTTGCCCTTGGAAACTCCTTTAATATTCCGGCTGTCAGAGTTCTGGCTTTAAATGGTGTTGAGAACTTTATCGATTTTGCAACTGAAATGGGAATAACGACCCTTACCGATCCCAAAAATTACGGTCTTTCTTTGACTCTGGGGGGAGGTGAAGTAATGCCCTTTGACATGGCAACCGCCTTTGGGGTTTTTGCCAATCAAGGCATAAAACAGCCGTTAATTGCAATCCTGAAAGTGACCGATTGGAAAGGAAAAGTGCTCGAAGAAGTTAATATTAGAGACGTTGAACTAGCTGGCGACCGAGTTCTCACCCCCGACGTAACTTTTCTTATTTCTCATATACTTCACGATAATAATGCCAGAAGTGCGGCTTTTGGAGAAAGCTCATTTCTTAACGTAAGAGGCCATCCCGAAGTCTCCGTAAAAACCGGTACCACAAATGACAGGCGTGATAACTGGACAATCGGTTATACAAGTCTGGCTTTGGTCGTAAGTTGGGTAGGAAACAATGACAATTCGGAAATGAGCGGAGCGGTTTCTGGAGTTTCAGGCGCATCCCCTATTTGGAACGTGGTTATGCGCGAAGTTCTAGGCAAAGCAGAAGACGGTATCTATGACGAAAGTGAGAAAGATCACTCTTGGCCCAAACAACCACAAGAGGTGGTGGGTGCAAATGTCTGCGCAACCACGGGTAATCTACCTGATAATCCTGATTCTCCGGGATGTCCAACCAGATTTGAATATTTCCTCAAAGACAAAGTTGGGGCAGGAATTGAAACGGGACAAAAAGATGTACAGATCGATAAGACCAACGGCGCCTTAGCTTATCCGGAACTCCCACCGGAATTTGTCGAAACCCAAAACCGACCATTCTTATTAGATCCTTTGGGAACACTCGTCTGCCTAGACTGCCCGATCGCAAGTGCGTCTGCTAAAATAAGCTACCCATTAATTATCAATAAATCTTCCAACTAGATATTACTTCCCAACTACTA
>CAYSZS010000021.1:3183-4414 GCA_964435575.1 uncultured Gammaproteobacteria bacterium
CAAATCCTCTCCACTTTCCAGTTTACGGAGTAACCTGGTCCTTTCGAAGCTCTCGCCTTGCCGAAGCTACGGGCGAAGCGCAGGTCAGCGAAGGAGGATAAATTTTTAGATTGACTATTTAGCTAATTTCTTAAATTCTTCTACTGAAATATTCGCGTCGCGGATGAGTTTCCTTAGTAAACCCCTTCCTAGTACTTTATGGTTTGGAATTGATAGTGGCTTTCTGAAAGAGTTTGGGTGCCTGAATCTTATGTGACTTCCCCGTTGACGAGTCTGTAAATAGCCCAGTTTTTTAAAAGCACGAATAGCTTTATTAACTGAAACAACGGGTAATTTAGACATTGAGAGTCATTTTTACCGAATGGAAACCAATAGACTCCGATTGGTAATCTCTCAAAACTTCTTTATTCTCCTTTTCCTCAAGAACTAATTCAATTACCTCCTCAATGTTTTTTAATGCTTCATCTAAAGTCTTTCCCTGTGTGTAACAGCCACTAAAAATTGGACACTCAACAACATAAAAACCATCTTCATCTTTTTCTACAAAGATAGGGAGGTTATAAAGTTTACTTTTTGCTCGAACTTTCTTCGCCATATTAAATTGAATATTACCAGAAAGGCGTAGAAAAATAAACCACCTGGATGTAAGATGAATTAGTGAATAAAAATTCAAAAAGGTTTATCACGTTAAGTTTACATGAATGTGGTTTCGCCCATCTTTTTCTTCTTGTTGTAATTGTTGTTATTGGAATCGTCGGACTTCTTTACTACTCATGGCAGAAGGGGATGATGAAAACCGCTCCCACCTTAGATTTATTCCCCACTCCAACCCCAGACACATACATATCGGGTAATTGGAAGGCTTACGAAAACGATTATTGGGGATTCAAGTTAAAATATCCAATAGACAGTTTTGTGGCTTGTGGTAATATCTCTGAAAAAGAAGGTCTACGTCTTTGGAAAACACCGTTCGAATGTCCAGAAGGTCATGATATCCTATCCAGTATTAGTGTAATAGGCTACAAACCAGGCGATTTCAATCCGAAACATACCATTATTTTATCTCAAAAAATCCAAGTGGCTGGAGTCGAGAATAATCTTTATAAATACGAATATGATGAAAGTGATGGTCCCTTATACGTGCTAAAGGAATCAACTGTTTTTGTAATAAGTTTAAACGATAGAACTCTAGAAATTGCTTATCACGGAATCAACGAAAAAGATAAAGAGA
>CAYSZS010000021.1:4514-19387 GCA_964435575.1 uncultured Gammaproteobacteria bacterium
GGAACCGAGCTTTATGGATGGGGGCCAACTGTAATCCGTATGGATACAACTATAGGTTGGGGTGTACCTGCAACAACAAGGTATTTCTATGTCGTTAAAGGAAACGATCGTTATGGACCGAATTTTGTTGTACCTGATGGAAGCGGACGAAGTTATGATGGAAGTAAGTACGGCAAATATACCCTGATTATCACACAAAGAAAATGATTTACAAAAATTCCAAAGGCATTGCCAGATACAATTCTATATCTGGCTTCGCCCATCTTTTTCTTATTGTTGTAATTGTGGTTATTGGCATTAGCGGACTCCTTTACTACTCCTGGCAGAAGGGGTTGACAAAAACTTCACCTAACCAAGAGGTTTTACCGATTCCAACATCAAATATAAATGAATCTGCTACTTGGAAAGCCTACGATGGTAAATACTTCTCATTCAATTATCCTCCAAATTGGATTATCTTAACGAAAAGAGAAAAATGTAATTATTTGGAAGAGGTTATAATGGAAGGTGCTCAAGAAATTTATAAATTTAAAGTCGAAGTTGTAGGCTTTAACTATGTTACTAATGAATCTTTCCCTCCTCAAAATTGGACAGAAACTTCAGTCAATGTAGTAAATAGGATAGGTGTACACTACGAATTTATAAATGTAGGAGGTGGGTCATTTATAACCATCGCATTAATGGATGATAATCCTGTTAACTATATAATCTCCGTGGACATTATAGATAGAGAAAACGCAAAGTCTTTAGTTGAAAAAGTTCTCACAACATTTACTTTTAAAGATGAGGTTGTTTACGAGGAAGACAAAGAATTAATACTCATAGATAAATGGATCAAAGAAAATAATCTGAATTCTGTTGGAGACCCTAAAAATACCTTATATGCAGGAGGTGCTCTTTACAATGAGCTTACGGGGGAAACCATGTGTCGTTACGAATATATAGTTCAAAGAAATCCTGATAAGCCGTGGACTCTATAAACGAATATTTTAATGCTGACCAAATCCTCTCCACCTTTCGATTTAACTCGGGGCCCTAGCTTTTCAATTCATAGAATGACTGACCCTCCATAGCTTTAGCGACGTGGAGCAGTTCGCAAACTGATCCCTCCAAGTCTTGACGAAGGAGGATAAATTCCTTGGCTAAGAAGGTTTTAGAAGAAGACCGATTGTCAGAATCTCGTCCGCTAAATTGTGTGAAGACGCTTTCTTTGTACTTTTAAGTTTTCTTTTTAAATCAACTATCCTTATCTTAAATAGATTAGCTTTGCGGTCGCCAAGTTTTTCTAAAATTTTCAAAGCATGATCGATAAACAAAATATGTGTGCTACCTTTTGGATTTTTAATATAAGATACCGCTGCCCGCTGCAAATCCTGATAACAATTAAGAAAATTTTCTTTGTTTGACATGTTCTCTTAAAACTCTTCTGACGATCCTTAAAAATTCCTTTCTTTTTTCTGGATCAAGAATCTCTGTTGAATTGTTACCGCGTCTCAAATTTATAATAGCATTTGTTTCAAAGTTACCTGTTTCTAAATTTACTCCTCCACCCCAAATATTTTCCTGTCTGGAACCCCTTTCCAAAAGTAATTTTTCTGCATCAGCGTGATACTCTCCACCTAAAACAACGGTCTCCTTCTTAAGATCTATAGTAATTTTAATGTAAATTTTGTAATCTTCCCTTGCTTTCTCAAAATCCTCCTTAGTTAATTTATCTTCCACAACAACAATCGCCATAATGCGATTATATATTATCGATGCTACAATAACTTTAGTGAATAAAAGTACAAAAGGTACAATCCATTTTCTTTTGCTCCTAACTATTGCTTTTATAGCTTTCGCTGGAATTGGATATTGGGCATATAAAAATGGACAAATTAAACTAACACCTACTCAAGAACCAACAGTTGTTTCCCCAACTCCAGATCCGACAGCAGATTGGGAAACATATGACAATCCCCTGTATAAATATTCTTTTAAATATCCAGTCGATATGACGTTAACCGATTATAACGAGGGTAATTTTCGAGGTATACAACTGACTCTCATTGGTCCTACCCAAAAAGCGAGCGGTCGTACTCAAACTTCACTCGCCGAAGGTGCGATGATTAAAACTTTGCTTATCCCTGCATTAGATGCACAGGAAGAAGCTGAATCTACTCGACATAAGGAACTTAATGTACCCGAGGGTGACGCTTCTCCTGATGTTAGTCAAACTAAAGAAATAGTTATCGATGGAGAGGTTGCGTATCAATATACGGCTAAAGGTATGGGTAATGTCAAGGTCACCTACATTCCCATAGACGGAAACACCCTCCGTTTTGCTGGTTACTATGATGGGTTTGATGGCAAACAAATCCGTAAGTATGAAGAGTTAGTAGACCAAATCCTCTCTACTTTTAAATTTACCGACGGTAATCAAAGCAATGATAAAGTAGAACCTGAAGTTTATGAAGCCTTTAAAAGTAAACAACGAGTGTCTGTTCTAGTCGATCTGAAAAATACACCATTAGAACTTAAAAACACAAAGGATTTAGATTCCCTTAAAAAAGAAGTAAGCTTAGTCCAAGACAACGTCTTATCAGGTCTTGATCCTTCTGAATATTCGATCACTTATAAATATGAAGGCCTTTCTGTACTCGCGCTGCAAATTACCGAATCAGCCTTAGAAAAATTAAACTCAAACCCGTTGGTAGAAGGTGTTGGTACAAGTATCAAACTTAAAGTCGACGATAATTTCGAACCCATAGAGTGATCAATAATTCAAAAGGTCTCGCGCATCTTTCTCTGATCTTAATAATTGTTATTGTTGGAATTGGAGCAATAGGTTATTATGTCTGGATTGGATATTTTTCTCGAAACTCTTTAAGAAAAATCTGTATATCGTCCGGAGGAAGCTGGTTGATTAAATACCGAGAGTGTGAGAGTTTTGCTACAAATAAAGGGATAGATCAAGAAAAATGTGAGGCTTCGGGAGGAATCTTTTACGATTGTCGATCACCTTGTAGACATGATCCAGAATATCCGAACGTTATTTGTCCGGCAAACTGTATGAAAATATGTCAATTCTAGTTTAGTATTAGAATAACTTCGAAAAATCCTACCAAAATTCTTCCCAAATCGATTACAATGGTAATATATGGAGGAAAAGCAGATTTATACCTACTCCCGCTGGAAAAAACTTGAGGATAAATTTAATCTAGTCAAGCAAGAAGTGCAAAAAACAATTCAAGATTTCAAAGCAAAACCCCGCAAACTTAAACCCTCGCTTACAACAACCCCAATAGAAACATCTGAAATAATACAAACACCTATAACCGAAAAGGCTTCGCTTGAAAAACCAAAGTTGAAAAAAGCAAGTCTGAAAAAGTCTAAGCCAAAAATTTCCAGAAGGCTTTCACTGGAGTTTGACGAAAAAATTCTCACCTACACGCTCCTTTTTGCCATTATCGTTATAATTGGATTGGGAATCTTTCTTGGTAAGAAAGGCTATCAGCCCTCAAAAAAACTCTCTGACAAATCTTTGCCAACAAAAACCCTCTCTCCAACTCCAACCACAAATTTATACAGTGATGAAATATCAGGGGGCTGGAAAACATATACTGACAATCTAGAGAGATACTCTTATTCTTACCCTTTAAATTGGAAGCTTAGTCGGGGTAATCCAAACCAGATTTATAATTACAGTTCCGAAGAAAGTTCAAATGGAGATTTCAATCCCGCGCTTGATGAAGATAAGATAAAAATTGAGATTTATACATCATCTAAACCTTACAGTTCCCTGGAAGAATTTTTAAGTGAACAAGAAAAATTATGGGAATTTGAGTTTGAGAGAGAATATGAGGAAACATTCATAAACAATCAACGAGCTTTAAAAACTCGAGCCTCGTTTTCTGTGGGGTTTAATACTGTCCTCCTAGTTTTCTTACAAAATCCTTCAACAAAGAAAGTACACTCATTCTCTGCAATGCCAAGGTATGATGTTAATAAAGAAATAATTGACCAAATCCTCTCCACTTTCCGCTTTTTGGATGAAAATGAACCTAATGCAACCAATGAAGGGCAATTTTGCGGCGGAATTGCAGGAATTGAGTGTCTTCCGGGTTACATTTGTAAATTAGAAGGCAATTACCCCGATGCCGGCGGCTACTGCGTTAAAGAAGAGGTTAAAAAATAACTTAATCCCCTTAATTAATCTTGTCTATCCTGCTACAATATAAAGAAATAACAGTATAAATATAGGTTATTGTTATATTTCTCTAGCAGATTTCGGCAATACCGAAATCTGCAGGCTAACGTGGGTAGTAGCCCGAAAGACGTAATCAAAGATGATAATCTTGCCCCAAAGATAGCTTTAAAAAGTCTTGAGACTGCTTCAAGGCTTCTTTCCCTTGTTGGAAAACCAATATACGTTTTTATCCTTTATTTTCTGAATATTACAGGACGTTTATATGAAGGAAAGATTCCAAGGTTGCACTTTAAATTTCCCAATAAAGGCTTAAAGAAAAGTGGAATAATTTTCTCTTCCAGAAACTTAAAAACAAAACTAATTCTCAACCGTTTTAAAAAACGTATTCAAAGTATTTTAAACACAAATAGAAAGTTCCTTAGAAACTTCAGAAGTAATTCAAAAGAGTTCACCTGGAAAATCCAAGTATTTTTTCTGGCCGTAAGAAAGCTGGTCTCAAAACTAGATCTTTGGAAAAAACTCCTACTAATCCCTTTAAAACTAAAGCTTATTCTGATCCGCTCGCTTAATTTAATTCCCAAACCAACCTTTCCAAGAATATCGAGGGTTAAATGGGCTCTCCTCTCTCTTACTTCTATCTTCGCACTGACTTTTAGCACAGGAGTTCTTTTTTGGTATTACATCTTAAAAGATCTCCCCACACCTGAAGTGCTAACCCAAAGACAAACTCCTGTCTCGACCAAAATTTATGACAGAAATGGAATTTTACTTTACAACATTTACAAGGATCAAAACAGAACCCCAGTCAAGCTTGACGAAATCCCACTTCATATCCGACTGGCAACTATAGCTATCGAAGATTCCGAATTTTATTCTCATCCGGGCTTTTCGGCCAAGGGAATTGCAAGGGCAGTTATTAAAAACTTTAAAGAAAAGAAACTTACCGGAGGTTCAACCATAACCCAGCAACTTGTAAAAAATACCCTTCTTACGCCTGAGAAAACTCTTGTTAGGAAACTTAAAGAAGTAACTCTGGCAATTCAAGTAGAATTGACTTACAGCAAGGACGAAATCTTGGAAATGTACTTAAACGAAGTAAGCTATGGCGGAACTTCTTATGGCGTACAAGAAGCGGCTAGAACCTACTTTGGAAAAGACGCAAAAAATTTAAGCTTGGGCGAAGCCGCTCTTCTAGCTGGCCTCCCCAAAAGTCCAACCGAATTTTCTCCATTTGGAACAAACCCTGACTTTGCCTTTTCTCGCCAGAAAGAAGTTTTCAATTTAATGCAGGTTAATGGTTTTATAAATAGCGATCAAAAGTCACAAGCAGAAAGTGAGGAAATAAAATTTGTCGACCAGAAAACAGACATTAAAGCACCCCACTTTGTTATGTATGTAAGACAACTTTTAGAGGAAACGTATGGCAAGACCCCGATCGAGTCTGGGGGACTTGAAATAACAACAACCCTTGACTACCAAATCCAAACCTTGGCTGAAAAAGTAGTAAAAGAAGAGGTGGAAAAACTAGCCAAATTAAACGTAACAAATGCAGCAGCTTTGGTATTAAACCCACAAACGGGTGAAATTCTGGCAATGGTCGGGTCAAAGAATTATTTTGACACGGAGCATGATGGAAACGTAAATGTAACAACAAGGCTAAGACAACCGGGTTCTTCAATAAAAGTCATTAATTACGCCCATGCTCTGTCAAACGGTTTAACTCCGGTAAGCTTAGTTAACGATTCACCAATTACGTTTAACGTAGAAGGTCAACCCCCTTATACGCCCACAAATTATGAAGGTGGCTACAGAGGGACAATAACCATAAGAAGTGCCCTCGCCGAATCACGAAATATTCCTGCTGTTAAAGTTTTAGCTTCATACGGGGTCATTAAGATGATTGAGATGGGTCAAAAAATGGGAATCACTACATGGGAAAATCCTGATAACTATGGCCTGTCACTTACTCTCGGAGGGGGCGAAGTAAAACTGATTGATCTTGCAAGAGCTTACGCAACAATTGCAAATTACGGGAGACGACAGGAATTGATATCAATGCTTAAAGTTACCGATTATAAAGGAAAGGTACTGGAGGAATATAAGTGTAAAGGTAACCAAATCGAACAAGTTAAACTGGTTAACCAAGTTGACCAAGAAGAAAAAGGATTGATTAACTCTGTCCAAGCTACCGAATCTGCTTTAAAGATTGAGGCCGATAATAAAGAAGCGTGTGGAGGTGAACAAGTTGTCGACCCAAGAGTTGCCTTTATAATTACGGATATCCTTCATGACAACAATGCACGCGCACCATCTTTCGGAACAAATTCACTTTTGGTTATTCCCAATCATAAAGAAGTTGCCGTAAAAACCGGAACAAGTAACGATTTAAGAGATAACCTTGCTATCGGCTACAATCAGAAATATCTGGTTGCCGTTTGGGTGGGCAATAACGACAATTCCCCTATGGCACGGATTGCATCGGGTGTAACGGGGGCAACGCCTATTTGGAATAAAATTATGTCCGCTCTTTTAGCCCAAGAGGAAAACCATGACTGGGAAATCCCGGAAGGCTTGACCCAACTTCCTATTTGTCCATACACCGGCACACTCGCCTGCGATGGATGTCCTGTAAAACAAGAGTGGTTCTTGGAAGAAAACAAACCTACTAAAGCTTGCAGCCCCGAATGGTTCAAGAAACCCGAAAGTCCTGAGCCTGTCGAAGGAATCATGGAGGAAGACATCAAACCCACCCCCGAATCACAATATATAAATCCGGGTCAATTTATCGACCAACTACTTCAAGAGCGTTTTGGCAAAAAGAAAAAGCCTAAGGAGAGAAACTAGAGAGCTTAACTGCCTGATTCTATCTCGTAAACTAATTTCGCAAGTTCTGGGAAAATTTCGTCGGCTTCACGCTCAACTACTCCCTTACTCATAATTACAACAACATATGGCCTGTCGGTAAAAACAATTCCTGCGTCATTCACAACGTGCACTTCCCGCCCGTATTTATGGGCAAGGCGGATGCCCTCTGGTATTCCGGCCGCCAACCAATCTTCATAAATCGTATCCGTCAAGGCACCTAATATTTCATCACGCGATTCCTCGGAAACAATATTGCCTTTCCATAATTCTTCAAAAAATATTCCAATATCCTTAGGTGTTGTTTCATTTTTTTCTAAAGAGGTGTCAACCATTCCAACTGAACGTATCACTTCATCAATTTTTTCGTCCCCCAAAAGCTTTCTGCAAATATTAAAAGCTGTATTATCTGACTGTTTGCCCATAAGTTGTATAAGATTTCGGTAAGTTATTTGATACCCGGCCGGTTTACCATAAAGACTTCCGGCACCCGCGACTTTATCAGAATTCTTCAGAGTATATCGATCTTCCATCCTCAATCTTCCATCTTCCATTTCTATATACATCTCAGCCATTACAGGAAGTTTAATCAAGGATGCTGCAGTAAAAGTCTCGTTTTCATTTACTCCGTACGAAAAGCCATTGTCCAAATGAATAACAAATAATCCATATACCCCTGATAAATTTTTGGTTTTTTCCTTAAATTCTCTCCTAACCCTCTCCGCCTTTCCCTGATTAACTCGGTTAACTTGACTGTCTTGATTCCCTTCCAAAATTATCGTTTCTTCTCTGAAAAATGGTATCGATAATGTTGGAAATTTAACCCGCGGTAAACCGGGAAGTTTCCAGGCTCTTGCCGAAATGGCTAAGGTCGCGGACGTCCCCGCAGTAAGAAGGATTATAAGAAGCACAAATACTCTTTCTTTCGTCCCCCACGGCTTTTTCGGCTCGCGTCTTTTCCTGCGATTTTCAGATTTTAAGTCTTTAAAATCTTTACTGGCGTAGCCGGCCAAGCTCTGCTTATCTTTTAGACGTCTCGCGCGCGGACGAGTTTCTTCTTCGTCTTCGTAATCTTCTTCTTCATCTTTCGTTTTTCTAAAAAATGCCATGTCTTAATTTTACTATTATGAAAACTTTTGTTAATGTTCAATTTAACAATGTAACAATTTAGCCATTTAACTATTTACCTATTTTCGAACTTTTTTCGGACTACATACTTAATGAGTATTGAGGAAATATCAGAAGTAAATATTTACCCAGAATCTATCATATTCTCCGTTTTTCCCATACATCTTCATCTACCATATTTTCCGGTTTTTCGCCTCCCAAGGTTTTTAAAATTGCATCAACCGCCATCTGCCCCATTTTTTCTCTTGCCTCCCAAGTAGCGCTTGCAATGTGGGGTGTAAGGACGACATTTTCCATGTTAATTAGCTCTGGATTAACATTTGGTTCGGCATCATATACGTCCAGAGCCGCTCCTGCCAGACGACCTTCTCTTAACGCGTTAACCAACGCATGTTCGTCAACAATTGGACCCCTTGCGGTATTAATAAGAAAACTTCCCTTCTTCATTTTAGCGAAAGTGCCAGCGTTCATCATATGTCTTGTTTCGTCCGTTAAAGGAACATGTAGAGATACAAAATCACTTTCTCCTAAAAGCCTATCTAGGTCAGCAAATTCAACGCCTAATTCCTTTTCTGCTTCAGGGTCAGGAGATCTTTTGTTATAAAAAACGCGCATGTTATAACCCCTGGCCCGCCTGGCAACCATTGAGCCAATTCGTCCCAGTCCGATAATTCCTAAAGTTTTGCCGGAAAGACTTACTCCAAGAAATATTGCAGGTTCCCAACCGCTATATGCGCCTCTTTTTACTGCTTCGTCTGCCTCAACTATCCGACGAGCTAAAGCTAAAAGAAGTGCCCATGTGTGCTCTGCAACGGCTTCATTAACTTCATCTGACGGTGTGTTAACGGCAACTACCCCTCGTTCGCTAAGTTCGGAAACGTTTATATTGTCAAAACCGGCTGCATAATTTGAAACTATTTTAAGTTGCGGTCCGATTGCGTCTACTACTTCGCCATTTATCTTATCCGTAAGTAGGGTCAAAAGTGCATCGACTCCCTTTCCCATATCAAGAAGTTCTTCTGGAGTCAGGGGTCTATCAAATTCAGAAACAATAACTTCGTTACCCGACTGATATAATCTGTCAAGTGCACCTCCCGGAATTTTTCTTGTCACAAAAATCTTCATATATAATATTTATTACGATTATAATTATTATAACCGTTATTTTCTCTCAAATTTCAACTACCCCCACTCCGCTACTTTTCACTCTCCCGAGCCACTCGGGCATCTCGGTTTCTTTCAAAAGTCCCCTTTGGGAACCAACATAGCCAATAACCGAGGCTGAATTGACTGTTCCCCACAAAAGCGCTTCATTAAATCCTTTTCCTTTAATAAGAGCCGCTATGCAACCAGCTCCGAAAGCGTCACCCGCCCCTGTCCTCTCATACGCATCAACAGGCAAAACTCCCGCCTTGTAATATTTTTTACCGATAGAGTCATAAACAAAGGATCCGTTTCCGCCGTCTGTAATAATTGCAATCTTTGGACCGAGCGAAGACAGGTTCGTTAAAAGTTCTTTATCGGCTCCATGCGAATCGGGAATTCCGGTTAATTTTTCCGCCTCTTCCCGATTTACATAAATTACGTGGGTGACTCCCAAAACCGGCTTTAAAGCTTCAATCCCAACCCTAAGTTGCCAGCTTCCGGGGTTGAACGCTAACATAATCCCAGGATTTCTATTGATAAAATCTATAAAGTGATTGTAAAAAGGCTGAAACGCTTCACCCATTGAAGTCAGGTAAACCCAAGGAGTTACGGGTAAATGCACCGGAAATTCATAGGAGCGGGGTGCGTGATATGTAAAAATCGTTCTCTCACCGGCATAATTTATCACAGTCGAATAGTTGGTTCCTGCCATTGGTTGTTGAATTACCAAACTCATATCCACCCCCTCTTTTTCCAACTTTTCAACAATCAAGTTTCCCGTACTGTCCCCCCCCAATGTTGTAACAAGACCGCTTTTTACTCCCAAGCGTCTCGTCCCTACGGCATTATTGGCCGCATTTCCTCCCAAGGAATATTCAATTGTTTTGACGGGAATCTTTTCTCCATAGGAAAAACATACGTAACACTCTCTTTCCTTGAGCATACACAAAGTTTCCGACTCCGTCGGCGATAAAAATACGTCCCAAGTAACGTCACCAACTGATAACAGTTCTAAATCGCTCATAGACTACTGACTACAGACTACTGCTTTTTAAGCTTATTAATCAAGGCATTGATTCTAGAAGCAAGAATGTTTGCTTCTTCATATAGTTTATCGAATTCTTCTTTGCTTAAATATTCTAAGTCGAATGAAATATATAAACCCGTTACTACTTCTTCTATTGATCCTATTGCTACCCTCAAAAATCTAATAAACTCTTTATCGGATTTCCTATCAGATCCCTCAGCTATGTTTAAAGCTATTGAAATTGCCGCTCGACGCAACTGATCAACCAAGGAAAATCTCTCGTCTTTCGGAAAGTCAGATGTAACTTTATAAATCTTAACGGCAAATTTCCTTGCCTGTTGCCAAACTTCAAGTTTTTCAAATCTAAAACTCATCTCTGTAGTCTGTAGTCCGTTAGCAGTAGACTAAATACTCTCCATTTCCACCTTATATTCCCCTTTCCTTGCCAACGAGTTTAATTTCGCTCTTTTGTAAAATTTCCTCTGTGCGGCTTCAATATTTTCTGCCTTCCCAGCCCATGATTTCAAAACAGGTTCCTGTAAAGCTCGGCCAAAAGAAAATGAAAGCTGCCAAGGTGCGTCATCTATCTCATTCATGGCGTCCAGGTGGCTTGTAGATTCTCCCGGATTATCACCTCCAGAAAGAAATACTATTCCCGGAACCTCAGGAGGAACAACTTCTTTTAATACTCTTAATGTTGCTTCCGCGATTTCTCTGTCCGTTGCCGTTTCCCCGCTATCCTTTCCGGGATGAACCCAATTTGGCTTAAGTAACATACCGGGAAAATAAATCTTATATTCTGTTAATTTTGTAAAAACTGCTTTTAACGTTTTATAAGTAACTTCTTCGCTCTTTTTTATATCGTGCGCACCATCCATCAGGACTTCAGGCTCAACTATTGGAACTAAGTCTGCTTCTTGGGATAAAGCGGCAAAAATTGCCAGAAAGCAGGCATTAGAATTAATACATATATCAGACGGAATTCCTTCACCTATGGTTATAACAGCCCGCCACTTGGAAAAGCGTGCTCCCATATCTTTATATTCGACCAGTCTCTCCCGTAATCCATCCAAACCTTGTGTAATTTTCTCTCCCGGGAAATTGACCATATCGATAGTCCCCTTATCTACTTTAATACCTGGAATAATACCCGTGTCAGAAAGGTTTTTTGCAAAAGGAACTCCTTCATCTGTAGTCTGGCGAATGGTCTCGTCAAACATTATTACTCCACTTATAAATTCCTCAATTCTATGGGTCTTAAAAAGAATCTGTCTATAAATTCTGTGGTTTTCAGGAATTGATTCTACGCCTACTTTGTCGAAACGTTTTCTTATCGTTCCGGTTGACTCATCCGCCGCCAAAATTCCCTTCCCCTGTGCAACCAAAGCTTTTGCAGTATTATTTAAAGCCGCTTGATTCATAACACCCAATTTACCATGTTTATGCGAGTCCGACAATGTATCATTAAAGTGCCACTACCGTGCTTGATAAATATCTCAACCCAAAATATTTTTTTCCCTCAATATTTTTTCTTTCATTGATCGTTTTCCTTCTCCATACCGCATATACAAAAACATCAATTTTTGCCGATGCACGCTATTACTATTCGATAACCCATTCGATAATTTCGGACAAAGACCTTGATTTCAGTAACGAATATGGGCATTTCGGCATACAAATGCCTCTGGGTAAATCAGGAGCCCCAACTAATTTCTATCCTCCCGGAGTCTCTTTTTTTTGGATTTTTGGTTTATGGCTTACGCAGGCAATCAATGTAGACCCATCAGGATATGGATTCTTCTCTCAACTTGGTGTTGCTTTAACAAGTATTTTTTTAGGAATTTTGGGGCTTATCTTCCTGAGAAGAATGCTTCTTAAATATTTTTCCAAAACTGTTTCCCTTTTGACAGTAGTAACGCTTTTTTCGGCTACAAACCTATTGTTTTATATTGCAGTTGAGCCTATAAATTCCCATGCAGTATCTTTCTTTGTTTCCACCCTTTTTGTTTACTACTTTTTGAACCATCAAAAAGATAATTATTATTATCTTTCTTTGGGACTTATTGCAGGTGTCGCCGGCCTTGTCCGAACCCAGGATTTAGCTCTTCTTACACTTCCTCTTATAAAATTGGTTTTATTTGAACGAAGTTCCCTTAAAAAGCTTACTTCTAACTTCTTATATCTTACTGCTGGTACTTTCTTGGGTTTTTTCCCTCAACTTATTCTTTGGAAGTATTTTTACGGGACATTTTGGGTCAGTCCTTATCTGGATTTCGGATTTGACTTCCTGCATCCAAAAATAATCTATGTTTTATTTAACTCCCAAAACGGCTTATTCACAATCACACCGATAATTGCCTTTGCAATTCTAGGTCAGTTTTATTTCGCTGGAAAAAATTTCTACCTTTCTTTTTTGTCGCTTTCCTACTTCATTTTGCAGCTTTATTTGATTTCTTCATGGAATGCATATTTCCAGGGGGGTTCGTTTGCCATCAGAATGATAATAACAACCTATCCTCTACTTTCTTTGGGTCTGGCGAGTCTAATCGAAAGGTTGATCCAAAAATTTGCAATTCAAAAAACTCTTTTTCTGATCATTATTTTCTCGATCGTCAACTCTTTTATGGTCATCAGATATCTTCTTACATTCTAGGGTCTATTTGAAACAAACTGTCTTTTATATGATAATGAGGTAAGCATGACCGACATTCCTCAAAATAAAAATGCTGATCTTAACGACGTCATCTTGTCGGAAGACTTAACTATCCCAGGTAGCAAAAAAACCTCCGATTGGCTTACAAAAATTTTTACTTCTCCGGCCGTATCCATGAGCTTGACAGCTTTATTAATGATTTTTCTCTTCGGAGCTGCCTTTTTTATAGCCTACCAAAAGGTCAATAAACCAAAAATTCCACAAAATTATGAAGACTGCACGAAATCAAAAGGAAGTATTATTCGCGAAAGCTATCCGGCGGTCTGCGTTACCAAAAACAAAAAAGAATTCATTCAAGTTATTCCCGAAGACGAGCAAAAACTTCTTGAATCTGATATTAGTAACACGACCAATGCGACTACAACCACCCCCCAATGTCTGCCCAAATTTGAAGTTCCTGAAAGTCCGGAATTGTCTGCCGAAATGCTCTACTCGTCCGAATGTCACAAACAACTAAGCAAAGAAGGATGCGAAAAGGTTGATATATATAGAACTTCTACTCAAAACTTTGGAGAAGCAGATGGTTCGCCAGATTGCGAGTGGCAAGAGTAGATGGATTGACACACATCTCCCTTTAGATCCATAATTTAACTAATGAAAATAATTGAGTGGGTTAAGAAAAATAAACTCGCAACAATTCTTATTGTTATCGTAATCTACTTTCTCTACAGGACATTCTTTGGAGTTAATCTTCTGAGTTTATCTGGTCCGACCCGCCAATATAAAAGTGGCGGCACCATTGGTATTTCACCCGAAGGTTCCTTCGGTGCTCCTTCAGCAGGAATCTCGTTACCTTCTCTTTCACCCAACTATCAACAAGACTATACTCCACAACCCGACGTTAAAGATCGCCTCGTTATTCAGGAATCAAACATTTCACTTCTTGTCAAAGATGTAGTCAATGTTAGAAATAAAATTCTTGAATACGCTAATTCAAACGGCGGATATATGGTGAGCTCCTCAACCTCAAGCCCGGAGGAAGCCCCTTATGCCACAGTTACCATCCGTGTTCCCTCTGGCAAACTTCAAGAGGCACTGGATTATTTCCATGCATTATCGGTTAAAGTCGTATCCGAAAATCTTGTCGGCCGAGACGTTACCGACCAATATGTTGACATCGATAAAAGAATTGCAACTTATGAAAAAACAAAAGCAAAATACGAAGAAATATTGGATAGAGCAACAACAATAACAGACATCACAAATTTAACCCGCGAAATTATAAGCATTCAAACTCAAATTGATTCCCTAAAGGGCCAACAGGATGCGCTGGAGAAAAATGCAGAACTTGCCAAACTTACAATTTATCTCTCAACCGACGAGATTGCACTTCCCTACGCTCCCAGTGAAACATTTAGGCCTGGCGTAATCTTTAAGCTTGCGGTAAGATCGCTAGTTGGATTTGCAAGAAATCTCGCTACACTTGCAATTTGGATCGGAGTTTACGCAGTCATTTGGGTTCCAGCCCTGGCTATTTATATCTTTGTTCGAAATTGGCTGAAGAAGAGAAGGTCTGAATCAAAAACCACCACAACTTAAATCTCTTTTCGTTTAATTACTTTTTTAACAGCCTCGATAATGTGTTTTGCTTTCATTCCATACTTCTCTAAAAGCTCGTCGGGTTCTCCGGATTCACCAAAGGAATTTGGCATGCCTATAAATTCCATGGGGGTCGGATAACTTCTAGCCAAAACTTCTGCAGCTGCTCCTCCTAAGCCGCCGGTTACCTGATGTTCCTCAACAGTCACAACCGCGCCGCACTTTTTAGCAACCGAAATTATAGTTTCTTCGTCAATAGGTTTAATCGT
>CAYSZS010000022.1:0-19132 GCA_964435575.1 uncultured Gammaproteobacteria bacterium
TGGAAATTGGGAACTGTCTCCTTTTGCCGAGGACATATATAATCCTCTATTACAAACTCTTGCTGCCTCTGAACATGACGTTATACCTTATTACTACGACTGGAGGAAAGACGTTAGTCACCATACTCAATCTCTAAGTAATTTGATTCAATCCCAAAGTACAGACTCATACATTGTAGGCCATAGTATGGGCGGACTTCTGGGAAGAGCCTACCTTGAATTTACTAAAGAAAACAGCAACCTGGATAAACTTATGACGGTCGGGTCACCACATCAAGGAGCCGTTCTCGCTTATCCTGCCTGGTCGGCGGGAGAAGTTTGGAGTGATAATTTACTTCAAAGAATTGCCATGACAGTAGCTATAAAAAGGTGCTCGGGTTTATTTGGAAATGATCGGGTAGCTGTTCGAAATCATATACCTTCCGCACAAAATCTACTTCCCACGTTTAACTATTTATTTAATAAAAATCTGCAGCAAGAAATTGCAGTTTCGTCACAAGATGCCCAAAACAACTGGTTACCCAATAACGATTTTCCTTCCCCGTTTTATGGTGTTCAGGTCGGGACTCTATCGGGTACAGGCTTTTCCACTCTTTATAAACTGGACGTAAAAGATGCTAACAAAAAAGATCTCAAGGAAGGAAATTGGATGGATGGCGATCCAACTAAAAAATATCATACTGATCTGGGTGATGGAACGGTTCGGACTTCAAGTGGTGGTTTAGCTGGTGCTTTAATAAACCGTGTAATAAATAAAAACCACTCGGATTTAGTAAAATCATCTGAAGGAATTAACGAAATTCTTGACTTTTTAGACATTTCAATAACTCCTTTATCAGCCACCTCTTCCACACCTGAATCAGCTCTTATTATCATGAGTCCGGATGCAGAGGTAAAATTTGAACTTGAGCAAGAATCCAGTAGTGCCACAGGAATATCGGTTATATTATCGCCGACATCAAAAAACTATAAAATAAATGTCAACACCATTAAAGACGAATCTACGATAATCGTTGCACAGTTTCTACCAAATGACAAAACACTTTGGACAGAATATAAAGTGGAAAAGGGTACCTATAAAGGAATTCTTAAATTTAACCGCTCCAAAATCGAAGAAGATATCCTTGAGTGGAATTAACTCTACAAGGTAGAATTTTATCCCGATATTCAAACGTATTCAAAATCGGATTTTGATTGAATGGGAATATCGGGATTTTACCGGTAATAATAGGGTGTTACCAACTTCCCACTCCCCCGCCACCAAATCCCCCGCCCGAGGAACCTCCGCCAAAGCCGGAGCCGCCGGACCATGAAGATGAACCTGACCATTTTCCGCCAGGAGCTGACACAAATGTACTTGCAGTACTTGACTCAAATCTTGTAAGGTCATGATAAATTGCTCCTGTCGCAACACCACCGAAGTACTGAGGCGCGGCAACACCCAAAACTTCCATTTCTTTTACCAATTTATCAACTATCCCAAGCGCTATTGCCAAGGGAAGCATCTCACCGAAAAATAAATGCTTTTCAGCAATCTCTTCTCTCCATTTTCCTTTTCCAAGATAAAACGTTAAGCCTTTTATCTGCCTAAATAAAGAGTAACCTTTGGCTGTTCTTCTCGGCATTGATATCGCAAATATCACCGAAGGGATAGATAATAATCCAAAAAAAATCAGCGGGAAAAAGTTTGCAGTTATGCTGACAAAATTGAATAGGATAATTACTGACGTCATCTCCAGTATAATAAATATTCCAACCCACTTCTGTTTGACTTTATCAGGTTTTCCGTCAAAAACTCTTTCTATTTCAAGCGACTCGTAAAGCTTCTTCTTAAACTCATCCAGGTGTTTATAGAAGTTATTTTTGAGGGAAGAAAGAAGAACATATTTATCTTCGGATGCCAGCTTTAGGTTTTCTTTAAGTTTCTTTTCGTCACCTCTATATACCTTCTCAATTTCTTTAATCGAACTGGCGGTAGTATCCTCATCAAAAAGTTTCTCAAGTAGGTATGTTTGATATTCGGCCAAACCCTTTGTGTCTTTTTCAAGTTTAATAAATGCAAAGTCGTCAACCTTACCTATCAATTTCTTTTTCTCTATTTTTTCTATCTTTAAAAATCCTAAACGCGCAAGTTCGGTAATTTCGGCAACAATATCATGAATATCCACTTTCTCATCAACTACGGTTCCAATTTCCGACGGCGAATAACCTTGAATCGGCGCATAAACCATAGGTAGATATTCTCGGGCAAATACAGGTCTGTCGATAATCTTTTTTACATCAGGTTCATAATAAACGTTGTCGCTGGCGTACTTTTTATCCCTGCCTTTTTTGAACCAAAAGTAACTCACCACAGCAAAGGGAATAATAGAAACCAAATAACCCCAGTTATCAAACATGAAATCCAGTAGATTTTCAGCTTTTCCCGGAAAAACCAAGTCACTTTCTTTATTTAAAGCAACTACAATAGTAAAATCTCGGCCGTCACCTAAAATCGTAGATGAAGAAAAATCGGCTTCTTTTTCTGAAAAACTTGAATTACACTCTCTTTGAGTGGAACCAAAACTTCCTGCAAAACAATCCACTTTCTCAATTTTTGCAAAAGGCGAATTAACTCTTACGGAAGAAGTAATAATATCCGTATCCCATTCGTGTCCGGTGACATTCCAATAAATCTCATCATGGGTATCATATCTTTGTACTACGTCATTAACTTTGTAAGTTAATACGTACGTGTGTTCTCCACTAATAGTAATATCAGGATCGCCGATTTTAAGTTGGACGCTTTGACCTATTCTACTCTTATCATATTTGTAAGGACTCCCACTCTCGTCAGTGATCTTAACCAATTTAAAATCAGCTCTTATCGTCTTCCCCTTGTAAGAATAGGTAACGGGAATAATTCTATAAATCCCATGCCTAGAAACATGGAAATCCACTATTATTGTCTCTTCAACTAATAGCGACGTATCCTCCTGAAGTGTAATTTTATTCGAGAAATCTGTTATCTCGTAATCCACTTGTGCGAAGACGGACTGGGATGGTCTTATTAAAAATACAATTGTCAAACAAAGGAGAATAGCTAAAAAGGGGCGCTTAATCATCAAATTAAAGATATTAAGACGAGTAGCAAAACCACGAAAACAAAAATTATTAAATATTTGCTAAACTTCGTTGTCGTCATTTTTTTTGCTAGCTTTTGATCCACTAGCCACCCGGCTAGATAATAAAAGAAAGCCGAAACCACTATTACTATTACAAGTGATATCCCCCAAGGTAATTCAGGAATAAATGATAATAAGTTTCCGGCAATCAAATACCCCGGCAGAGACAATGCCAAAGTTAAAAATATTCCTGCTGGGGTACAAATTTGCTGACCGAAAATTGATGAACAAAGTCTCAAGGAGGGGAAAAATGCGTAGAGGAGAAGCATTATTATTCCCAGTATGAGTCCAAAGACGTAAATATATAATAATTTCTTACTCCAAGATATTCTTCGAAACCTAGCAAATACCGCTATACCCCCTTTTAATTTCGAAAGCATTTTATACATACTTAAATCTATATTAGAATAAGTCCCTGAAAGATTACAAGAAGCAACTCACTTTGAGTCCTGCCAGAGTGCATACATTGCTACTACCCAAATCCGCTCTTCAGGTTCGAACCAATTTCCGTCTACCCCCTGAATTTTATATTTATAGGTTCCCCCTATTCTTTCTCTTTTTATTTTGGTCTTTCTTGAACTCCTATCAACTGCTTCAACCTCGCTTGCTCCTCTTACGAAACGGCGCCTGAGAGCTTGTGAAGCGCGCTCGTAAGTAGCGGGGTCATTAATAAGCTCATTTATCTTCTTGTCTAAAGGATCGGCCTTACTAAGGTCAAGACCGGCAAGATAAGATTTGGTCTTTACAAAATAATCAAGCATAAATATAGCGGTACATTTATCTTTATACACTAGGGGATTTACAAAAGCAAGTGATATACTTTAATCAAATGACGCTAATTCCGGAAAGAGAAGAATTGCCTTCTGAAGCTGAAAAGTCCAGCATTTTAAGTATAGTTAATGTTTCCGAAATAAAAAAATCTAAGTTGGAGAAACCCAAAGAAGAAGATTCTTATTGGTATAATAAAGCCTGGGCATGGATTTTATTCGGCAGCTTCATTGGATTAATTTTTGTTATTCTGGCTCTTATCAATGTCAAATTTTTAATTTTAATTCCTTTGGGACCTGTAATAGGTTTCTTGAGTTGGTATATACGAAGGGTTGTAAGAAGCTACGATGATAAAACTAAAGGATTTTTTAGACGTTCCTAAACTTTTTTAAAACTGACTTCGCTGACGAAAAGAACTTTATTATGATCCCCGCCTTTAGTAGATAAATCCTCTTGGTAGGATTCTACGCTAAATTCTGGAATCTCTGCCGCTTTTAACATAATTTTTAGCTGATCTTTCGTAAACCTGCTTCTAAGAAGCCCGCCTTCGATAAAAACATTGGGTTCATACAAAGTTGAACTCCTTTCCAGGTATTGCATTTCCAAAGTGTCATCCGGCGACTTCAAACTTATAAATGCCAAACCTCCGGGTTTTAAAATCCTGTAAATGTCTTTGAACAATTTGGTTGTTTGTTTAGACCCAAAATAATTTATTGAAATTCTTGAGTAAACCACGTCAACCGAGGAGTCTTTGACAGGTATTAATTGCAGCCCGAAATCAATCTGTCGGGCAACAAGCTTTTTCTCTAAATTCATCTTTTTGGCTCTTTCCTGAAGAATCTTGAGTGCGAAGGCAGATATATCCAAGGCTATAAGACTATGCCCTTTCCCAAGAAAATACATCGCATCAGTCCCCCTTCCTGCCCCGAGTTCAACAACCAGTGATTTTCGCGGGAATAAAACCTCTTTCTCTTCTGCGTATTTTGAGTGAGTATCAGTTTCTTTATGAGACTTTTTGTGAATAATGTCCCAGCGGGTTGCGTCGTCAATTATCATAGCTTAATACTACGCTTTTTGTAACTTTTTTTCTGCATCCATCTTAGCTCGGAGTTTTAAATATTGTGGATAAAGAATCCTGTATATTAAACTTCCTGAAACAGTAACTAAAGCAATTAATGACACCCATTTAAAGGGCGAAGTCGCAATATCACTACCTATTCTCATGTGCCAAAAGACTAGATAAAAAACCAGGTAATTAAGGATGTGAAACGCTCTCCAGTTGCGTCGAAAAAATGGCTTTGTCCTAAAATACGAAGCGACCACCGCTATCGTAGCCAAAAGGAAAGCAATTCTCCCGAATACCAATAATATGTCCCTTTGAGTTTCCAAGCTGGGTATAAAAACCGACAGTGATTCAGTAATGCTTTTTGAATCCTGGTATACGATTATATTTTCAAAGAGTGGATGCACGAGCATAAAACCATAAGCAAAAAGTCCTTGAACGGTATGAATTCTGTAAGCTTTGGAGCCTATTATTTTAAGCCACCAGCTCATGCGGGATCCCAGGATTATTTGTATAAAAAGAAGGCTGGAAGCAAGAAGGCCTGTTATTCTTTGAAAAAAGTTGGTAAGCACAATGGCGTTTGCAAAAGTATTTTGGATATCTGAATTTCTTATGACCGTAATTGGTCCAGAAAGAATTATCAAAAGCCATAAAAGCCAAAAGATATTTCTTTTCGTCGCAACAGACATGAATTAAGTATAGCAAAATTTTGGAAGTTGTAAGAAGTATGGCCATGGATGGAAAAGAATTGTGATTCCGGAAGGTTTCGAACCTTCGGCCTTTTCTCGGACCCCGCACCGAGTGTGGGTACTGTAGGATTCGAACCTACGACCTATCGCATGTGAAGCGATCGCTCTACCACTGAGCTAAGCACCCTTGTCTGGTGCGGGGCGCGTGTGAACCGAACGCTCTACCACTGAGCTACGGAATCTTAAAGTTTATTTTACCATCAAAAGTTGGATTTTTGGAGTTGATAATTTTAAAAATCCGAAACACTAAATTTGTTTTCTACGAAGGTTTCATTTTTTGAAAAAAGATGAAAGTCTAGTAAAGTGGACTTTAGTGGATTGAAATCTTAATAAGAATCAATGCTTGACTTTGTAATTTATATTATTCTATATTTTATTGTAATGATTCATATGTCATTACCTCAAAATGAGTCACGACTTTCCATTAGCTCTATCTTTCGACGATGTGCTATTAATTCCACGCTATTCTGATATAAATTCCAGAAGCGAGGTTGACCTTACTTCACAGATTTCTTCCAAATTAACGTTAAAAAACCCCATTATAAGTACAAAAATGGATACAGTAACAGGTGTGAAAATGGCAAGTACACTTGGCAAACTGGGTGGTATGGGAATTTTGCCAAGATTTGAATCGGTAGATTCGCAGGCTGATAAAGTTAATAAGGTTAAAAAAACAAATGTACCTGTTGCAGCCGCAGTTGGCGTCAAAGACGGTTTTTTAGAAAGAGCCCAAAGTCTTGTTAATGCGGGTGTAGATGCACTTGATATCGATGTTGCTCACGGGCACATGAGAAAAACAATTGAGGCAACACGAATAGTTAAAGAAAAGTTTGGACGTAAAGTCACAATATTATCGGGTATCGCTGCAACTTATGAGTGTGCCAGAGATTTATATAAAGCAGGAGCGGACTCACTGCTTGTCGGAATTGGTGCCAGCCCAATATGTATAACTCGAGTCGTGACTGGTTTTGGTCTCCCTTCAATTTCCTCTCTGCTCGAAGTTGCAAAAGCTGCAAAAGAGTATAAAAAAACATTTATGCCTGATTCAGGTATAAAAAATTCCGGAGATGTTGTTAAAGCCCTCGCAACAGGCGCATCAGCTGTTGTCTGTGGTTTTCTGTTGGCTGGTATCGACGAAACACCTGGAAAAATAGTGACCAGAAATGGATTAAAATATAAAACTTATAATGGTTCGACCTCTCTAACTGAAAAGGATAAACACGTAAAGATCGATTCATCAGATAAAAATGGTAATTATATAACTCAAATTGAGGGGGTTGAGAGCTTAGTTGATTATAAAGGTCCTCTCGCAATTTATATGGAGAACGTTTTAGCCGGGGTAAGGTCGGGATTAGCATATGCGGGCGCAAGAAACATTCAAGAGTTATGGAAAAAAGCTAAATTCGTTCGAATAACCTCCCAAGGAATGAGAGAAAGTGTACCCCATGATGTGTTACTAAATAATTAAAAATCTTTCACTTGTTTTTGAACTTTAGGAAACAATATAATGAATTCATGTTGCTTAAGAGATTAACAGCATTTTTTTTGGACATAACCGAGGTTGTAGTTTTCGCTATTGCAATATTTTTGTTTGTATATCTACTTATACTTCAACCCCACAAAATTAAAGGCGATTCTATGGTACCAAACTTTTTAGACGGCGAGTATTTGCTTACTGATAAAATCACTTACCGCATAAGAGAACCGGCAAGGGGTGACGTAGTGGTTTTCGAAGCACCCGGAGCGGGAGGAGACGAGTTTATCAAAAGAATTATCGGGCTTCCTAACGAAAAAATTTCCCTAAATAACGGATATATTTTTATAAATGAACAAAAGCTTGGCGAAGCCTATATCCCCGAAACAGTCAATACCCAAGGAGGGAATTTTATTAAAGACGATCAGGAAATAATCGTTCCGAACGAATCTTATTTTGTCATGGGAGATAATCGGGCTGCGTCTTCGGATTCAAGAACCTGGGGTTTTATATCAAAAGCTGCAATATCAGGCAAAGCTTGGGTCATCTACTGGCCGCCTTCAAAAGTAGGAGTAATTGAGAGAGTAACTTACAAAGCTAATAATTAGCTGGTTGCCGCCTTATAAATTCTCTGAAGTCTTTCCTCGGTTTCCTCAAGCCCGCCTTTAAAAACAAAGATAACTCTGGTTTCGCGCCGAGATCTTATTAATTTTACATTCGTTTTTTTGTTGGAATCACTATTTCCCTGAGAGGTAAGGGCTTTTTCCATTTCAGCCTGCATCTGATCGATCTCTTCTGAAACTATTCTGAAATCTTGAGGCCTTCCTCCGCTTCGTTTAGGCTGCTGAGATTTTGCCTTCATCCGTCTTGCAAGCTCTTCTGCGCGTCGAACAGATCCTGATTCTTTCAATATAATCTTATAGGCTTCGACCATTAAGTTTGAGTCGTCGATTGCAGCCAAAGCTCTAGCATGACCTTCGCTTATAAGACCGGAAAGGAGTCCGTCTTTAAGAGCATCCGGTAGCGTCAAAAGTCTTAATGAGTTCGAAACATATGCAACAGACTTACCGATTCTTGTCGCAATTTCGGAAGTAGATAAACCAAATTCTGTCTGAAGCCTTTCAAATCCTTTAGCGCGATCCAAAGAATTTAGATCCACTCTCTGGACGTTCTCAACCAAAGCCATTTCAAGCATTCCTTTAGGCGAAGTCTCACGAATAATTGCTGGAATATGAGAAAATCCGGCCAGTCTCGCGGCTCGCCATCGCCTTTCCCCAGCTATTATTTGGTAACCAGCGGGCGTTTTGGCAACGACAAGTGGTTCCAAAATGCCGTGTTCTTTAACCGAGTCTACCAAATCAACCAAGGACTCGGGAGTAATCGCACCCCTTGGTTGTAAAGGGTTTGGTTGTAGCTGATTAATATCGATTTGAACAACTTCTTCTGCCATAGACTTTAATAATTTCTAATTAATTTCTAATTTCCCAAATCCCACAATGTAATCAATGGTTATTCACTGGGTAATTGGTACCTGGGATTTATTTAGGTCAATTCAAACGATAGAAACTTGTTTCTTCCCCATTCTGTTTCCAAACTTAACTACCCCTTCTCGAACAGCAAAAAGGGTGTGATCACGACCTACTCTTACCCCGCTACCAGCTTTAAACTTAGTTCCTCTTTGTCTGACAAGTATGCCTCCAGAAGAAATTTTTTCGCCATCAGATACTTTTACCCCAAGGTATTTAGGACGGGGTCTTACTCTTTGTGTTAATTTTCCTCCTTGTTTTTTATGTGCCATACTGTGCTGAAAACAATATAATATTTATTTTCACGGATGTCAAGCGAATAGAAAGAAGTGGATTGTTATATTGTTATATGGTTGAACTGTTACTATGAAATATTTTCAATGAGAACCTTAGTATGAACTGGTCTGAAGCCTTTCTTTCTTCTGTAGCGGGATTTGGCTTTATACTTAAGAACAGTAATCTTTTTACCCTTTTCCTCCTGATTTACGACTTTTATTTTTACAGCAGCACCTCTTACTTTCGGCTTACCCACCTTGATCTTTTCTCCATCAACAGAAAGTAAAACCTCTGCCTCGGGTTTTCCATCTAGCTTATCGACCAAAATCTCATCCCCCTCAGAGACCCTATATTGGTTGCCCTTTATTTTAATAACCGCGTATTTTTTCATAATAATAGCTTTCGTATTGTATATTTAATGCCTTTCAAAAACAAGCTAAGCATCAACTTTGGCTTTTAATGAAATCGCAACGGCAATTACAGTACCTAAAAGTGAAGAGCCTCCGGCTGATACGAAAGGAAGCGGAACTCCTGTTATCGGCAGAAGTCCCATGTTCATTCCCATATGAATTACGCTTTGTGCAAAAAGAATTAAAAAGACACCTGCAACGTAAGCCCTGGCAGCAGGGTTTTTGGCATTCGCAACTATTTGAATAAGAACAAGAAAAACAACGAATAAACCGCCTACGATTAAACTTGCTCCAAAAAACCCCAGTTCTTCGGAAATTGCTGCAAAAATAAAGTCGGTATGCTTTTCCGGTAAAAATTCAAGCTGGGTTTGAACACCTTCTCCTAATCCGCGACCTGTTAGTCTTCCTGAACCAACCGAGATCATAGACTGAATACTGTTATAACCGGCGCCCAGTGGGTCGCTCTCGGGATTAATAAATGAACTTAGTCTTTCTCTTTGATATGGTGCAAGGACAAACCAAATTAACGGTAAAATCGCGCTAAATATTCCCAAGCCCATCAAAAAATATTTTTTCTCTAAGCTTGATGCCAAAAGTACTCCCAAAAATCCACCGGCAGTCAATATCGCCACTCCGAGAGAAGGTTGGACCAAAATTAGGCCAAAAGGAATCAAGAATATTATAAAGAGTTTCATCAACCTGGATATATTTATCTCCTTTTCAGTAAGATATTTTGCAAAGTAAAGAAGTAAGAACGCTCTCGCCACTTCCGACGGTTGAATAGTGACTGATCCTAAAGGAATCCATCTTACAGCTCCTCTGGTTACCTGGCCAATAAGAAGTGTTATTACCAAAAAAATAAGTGTCAGAAAATAAAGATGGCCGGAGAATGCCAGATAAATATCAAAGTCAATTCTTAGAAAAAATAGAAATAAGAAAATTGCCAGGGCAATATAAACAAAATAAGTAGGATAAATACTTGGTTCAATAGAATATAAGACGAAAGTACTGATAAGAATCAAAATGGAAATTGTAACTACGATAATAACTTCCCAAATTCTTGAAGCGGTTAAATTAAACATACAGATTTTAAGAAGATACTTTTACTTCGAAATTTCCAATCTCAAGATTCAAAGTTAAAGTTACTTTTTTAATTTTCTGGATAAGATTTTTACTCTCTGGAATCCAGGGAGTTTTAACCTTTATTTTTTGGGTAAGTCCTATACCCATTCCTTTACGTTCTTCCTGTATTTTACGAATTAGTTCCCTGGTTTTTGCTTCTTCTTCCAGCTCGGGAGTAATCTTCGTATTAAGCTTAACTTTCAATTCTTTTCCTTTTTTCCAAATCACCTCTTTAACATTCAGTTCGTCTTCAATTAATTTCATCATCCTTGCATCACATCTCTCATCAAAATAGACTGTTATCGAGTTTAACGGTTGCCTCACAGGTAACTCTGCTTCTTTCCTGGCCGAATGACCTTTTTCTACGACACTTCTAACCAATTTCATATATTTCATCAACTTTTTCACTTCCATTTTTTCTCCAAGTAATCCTTGTAAATTCTTAAGAAATACTTTATCCGGCCAGTCAACAAGGTGTACTGATACAGGAAATCCAGGCTTTACGAGATTGGTAAATAACATGTCCGCCAAAAATGGTGTAAAAGGAGCTAGAATTTTAGCTAGATTAACCAAAATAAGATAAGAAATCTCATAAAAATCTTGTTTATCTTGTTTATCCGATGCGGCTAGTCCTACACGTCCTCTGGAGCGTCTTATATACCAAAGTGATAAATCGCTCACAAAATCCTCAATGAGACTCGAGGCAGTCTGCGCATCATATTTATCAAGGGATTCGGTTACTCCAATAATTGTTTCCCGAAGGCGCGCCATTGCCCAACCATCAAGTAAATTTTTAATTGATACGCCTCTTGCAGGTTTTGGCGTCCAACCATCGAGATTTGCATAAGTGACAAAAAAGTTATAAATATTCCAAAGAGTTAAATGAAATCTCCTTCTTGTTTGATCGGTTAATTCCCACCCAAATAGTAAGTTGTATCTTGGATTCTGTTTAGTGAAAATCCATCTCATAACATCGCTTCCTGCTTTTTCTGCAGCATCATTGAACGAAATATAAGTTTTCGGGTTACTCTTGTGCATAATATTTCCCCCTACATCACACGCCAGAGCAAATCCCAGGACGTTCTTGAAAGGCTCCCTGTCTTCCAATACTGTGCTCATTGCCAGAAGCGAATAGAACCAGTTTTTAAACTGTCCTGGAAAACTCTCGGTTATAAAATCGGCCGGAAACCACTTTTCAAACTCTTTTCGATCGCTAATGTAGAATGGAGTGCTTTTGTTATCTTTTGAAATGGTAGAAAAAGAAACTATGCCTGCATCAAGCCAGGGGTTACCGACATCAGGAATTCTTTCAGTAATCTCTCCGCAGCGGAAACATTTTATTTTGACCTCGTCTATCCAGGGTTTGTGTGGTGTATGACCTTTAAATTTATCCCAACCTTCGATAACTTTTTTTCTTAACTCCTCTCTAGAACCGATTACCTCAAAATTGCCGCATTTTTTGCACTCCCAAATAGGCAGTGCCAGTCCCCAATATCGTTTTTTACTAATCAACCAATCGCGCATATTCTTTAACCAATCCAGTTCTCTTTCTAACCCAAAATCCGGAATCCAGCGTATTTTTCTTGTTACCTCCATCATTGTTTTTCTCAAAGTAGATTTTGATTTTGAGACGGATCCGTCCATCGAAATATACCATTCATCCACAACCCTCCAGACAAGCTCGGTTTTGCACCTCCAGCAGGCAGGGTAACGATGGGTATAGGGAGTTATGTCGAAAAGATATTTACCTTCTTCCTTATCTTTCAAAAAATCAAGAATTGTTTCCGGGTGTTCTTTTGCGTTTTTGCCTGAAAATTCTCCCAAATCAGAAATATATGTAGCTTCTTCGTCAATTAGCTCAATAACAGGAAGTCCAAGTTTTTTAGCAAGTTGAAAATCCTCGGTTCCGGCACCAGGCGCCACATGTACCATACCAGTCCCCTCTTCTTCTGAAATAGGCAAAATCATCTCATCTGTTGCAATGACCTCGTGTTCGTATTTTCCTAAAGTCTTTTTAACTCCGGAAAGATTATCGAATGGGGACTCGTACTTTAATCCAACAAGTTCTGTTCCTTTTATTTTCTTTATTATTTTAAGACCCAATCTTTTGGCCGCATATTCATTCAGATAATAAGTGTTTCCTTTAACTTCCCCGCCAGTAACAACATAATCCCTGTCAGTATCAATAGCCACAGAAACATTCCCCGGAAGAGTCCAGGGAGTAGTTGTCCAGACGAGTAAATATTCATTCTTTCTTCCTTTAATTGGGTATTTAATGTAAACAGAGTCGTGAGTAGCTTCTTTGTAGTCCTCGGTTAGCATCTCGTGCTGGGAAATTGCTGTTCCACAGCGCGGACACCAGGGTACGGAATCCCGACCTTTATAAATAAGCCCCTTTTCATGGCATTTTTTTAAGAAATGCCAAATCATGTAGTTATTATCATCCGACAATGTATAGTAGGAATTATCCCAATCCATGAAGTATCCCAGACGTTTAGACTGTTCTGTCTGTACCTTCGCATACTTATAAACACGTTCTTTACAAAGCTCAACAAAGCGCGCAATTGAAGCTCTTTTATCACCCGGCACCAAATTTTCTATATCTTTTTTACTTTTAAGTCCAAGTTCTTTTTCAACTTCGACTTCTACCCAAAGGCCTTGACAATCAAAGCCATTCTGGAACCTCTGCCTATATCCCTTCATGTTGTAAAATCTTTGCCATAAATCTTTATAAGTACGCCCCCAAGCATGGTGCACTCCCATGGGGTTATTGGCAGTAATAGGACCGTCTAGGAAAGAAAATATTTTCTTTGAAGATTTGTTTTTCTCTAAATACTTTTTGACAATTCCTTTCTTATTCCACTCTTTTAGAAGCTCTTCTTCCAATTTTGGAAAATCTACACTCGGGGAAAGAGGTTCGAAAAAGGGCTTTGTTTTTGCCATATTGTGGCTAATTGTACAATAGCTTAAACACTTTTGGTAGAAACAAAGTCAAGAAGAATTACTCTTATCAGATAAAGAAGTGGACTTTAACGCAGATTTACGCGCGGAAACTGCAGAAGGGACCATACATTCAGATTGTCTTGCATAGCCGGGAATTCTTACAATTTCTCTGGCATCCAAACGTTTTCTTACTATTATTCACGAACTTCTATAAGGACAAGACTTTTAAAATCTTCTTTCGCGGAAACTTATTCAAATTCTGCCTCAATTTGTTCTATCGTACTTGCCAACTCAGATCTTTGCCCCGATGAAACACCAACTAGTTCAACCTGATCGACTTAATCCATTAAACCACCTTCCCCAACCTTACTACTTTCACTAAACCAACTAACAACTGAGTTACCTCTTATATTTAACAAAGTGCCAACTAATTTGGGAGCGGATTTCTATCTACAAGCACTTTACCTTTATCTAACAATAGACCATTTTGACTACATTTACAGAAACCCCGATATTTATTGAAGACTGGGTATTTATATTTTTGTTGAGCAAAATTTTGTATACTAAGGTCGTGTATACCGTAAACAAAACTACTTTTGGGAAGTATCAGGTAGTTGAATTAAAAAACAAAAATACAAATGAATATCTATCGGTAATTCCGGACTTTGGAGGTAAAATTCACAAAACCGCTCTTCTTACCAAAAAAGGTCTTAAATCGATAACAGATTTTGATAAAGACGTTAAAGAGTTAACTGAAAACAAATTGTATAAAAATTGCTTGCTTGTTCCATTTGCAAATAGAATTAGGGGGGGCGAATATACATTCAGAAACGAACGATATAATTTACACATCAATTTCCCCAAGCAGGACCACTCTATTCACGGATTGGTATACAACAAACCCTTTTCCGTAGCGAAAATTCAGGTTAAAGATAAATCGTCAAGCATTACGCTTTCGTATATATCCCAAGGTGACGAACCGGGCTATCCGTTTAAATATATTACAAGTATAACTTATTCGCTCTCACCTCAAAAAATAGATTTTGAAGTAAGAGTTAGGAATTCTGACAACAAACCAATCCCACTATCAGTTGGTTATCACCCTTATTTTTGTTTAGGTAACCGAGTTGATGATCTTATGCTTAGATTGCCAGTAAAGTGGCGGATGGTTACTGATGAAAAACAAATACCAACGGGCAGGAAGGAATTATATTTTCAATATAACAAATTATCCCCTATTGGTTCTTTGCATATTGACGATTGTTTTACAATAGGGGAAATAAATGAGGAAAGGGCTGTCACGACTATTTATAACCCTTCTGACAAAACCGAAATCGGTTTGTGGCAGGAGACAGGCACAAATCTGTTTAATTACCTGCAAGTCTATATTCCTCCACACCGTCGGTCAATTGCAATAGAACCAATGACTGGTAATATTGATTCGTTTAATAATCATAAAGGTTTAATTCTATTGAAACCTAATAGCGAGTTCAGAGGTAGGTTTGGAATTTTTGTGAAATAATTGCTGTCAACACCTCAATAAAATACTACTGCCTGAAGGCCGTAGTATTCTCGACAAAAGTCGAGACAAGTTTGTTCACTCCTTTGCTCATCCACGCCCTAAAGTGCTTGGTTTTCGCAAAGTTTGAATAAAAAACACTGGGTCAGATTTGGAGTAGATCAACTATTTTTCAATATATATTTCTTGTCCGTAGTCACTTAATCCCACAAGCTTACCGCCACCGTGCGCAACCTTTTCAAATGGTATGCAATATCTACACCCATTACTTTCACAAACAAAGTGATTTAATTGCCGCACAAGCTTAATTCTTGATGCAATTTTTCTGACCTTCTCAACCGAATCCTCAATTTCCGGCAACTCAACTTCTGTCATGCCATTCGGTTTTTCCAGATACCAATAGCTCGCTTTGGACACTTCTCTTTTCTGTAAATTTTTAGCAAGAAGTAAGTAAATTGGTAATTGTAGTGATGCATCATCTTCTTCATTTCTTCCCGTTTTAAAGTCAATTATATGAATAGAATTACTTGCATCTAAATATTCGATCCAATCGATCTTCCCGCAAAGAATGATATTTTCTTCCTCTGGAAACCAGTAGTAGGGTAAACCATCTTCGGACTTTAATTTTAATGCCTTCATTAAAATGGGTCCTGGATTTTCTTCGAGATTTTTGAGCATTTTTAATCCTCTGTCCTTATACTCCGATTCTTGTTCATGATTTCTAAATCCACCTTTTTCACCTCCAACTTTTTGCCAAGAAACTTCAAAATTTTTATGCAGCGGATATTGAAACCTTTCATTGGTTGGTAAAAAAGATAAACTTTCGATAACCTCATGTACAACCTGACCCAAAGCAAGCGGTGGATTCATGATGGTGAATTTACGTCTGGATAAGGGATTTTTGTAAACGTTTCGAAGAAAGTAAAGCCTTGGGCATTTCAAGTAGTCCCCGATAGAACTATGGGAAAGCCACACAGCCTTATATTTATCTTTTTCGATTTCAGTCATAAAAAATCGTTAACAACAGCCATATTATAAGGATTTACCTTTCAAAAGTCGAAAATCTGGAGCTTATTTGAAGATAATTCCGGCGCTTCTGCTGTATAATTTTAAATATGTTTGTCGATGAAGCAGAAATTATCCTCAAAGGGGGACACGGTGGGGCGGGTATAGTTTCCTTCGGAAAAAGAATGGGTTCCGGACCCGACGGGGGAAATGGCGGACGCGGAGGCAATGTGTATTTGCTGACAGACGCAGATCTTACTCTTCTGAATCAATTTACGGCCAAATATCTTTTTGAAGCCGATGACGGGCATCGTGGGGGCAAGAATCGCAAGACAGGCAAAGACGGGGAGCATTTGGAAATAAGGGTTCCTATAGGCACTTCCGTAATAGATAAAAAAAGCCGGGAAACGCTTTTTGAGATGAAGAAAATCGGCCAGCGGGAACTAATCTGCGTTGGCGGAAAAGGTGGCCGTGGTAATTATGAATTCAGAAATCCCAGGAGAACTACGCCCGAGTTTGCTCAACCTGGGTTATCCGGCGAGAGAAGGACAGTAGTTCTCGTTTTGAAACTCATCGCCGACTTTGGCCTCATAGGGCTCCCGAACGCTGGCAAGAGCAGCCTCCTGAATGAATTGACAAATGCTCGTGTTAAGGTGGCCGCCTATGTATTTACCACCCTTTATCCGAGCCTCGGGGTTTTTAAGGACAAAGTAATAGCAGATATTCCGGGACTTATCGAAGGCGCTTCGTTTGGCCGTGGCTTGGGAGTTTCATTTCTGAAGCACATAGAAAAAGTGGGCATCCTTTTACACTGCATTTCTTCGGAAAGCAAAAATCCGGCAAAAGATTATGAAACTGTGGCTAAAGAAATGAAAAGTTACAATAAAAAGCTGGCAAAAAAGTCCGAAGTTATTTTAATTACAAAGTCCGATCTGACGGATGCCAAGGCTCTTTCCGCGATAAAACGGAAACTCAAAAAATATGCACCCAAAATAATCGCGGTTTCGATTCACGATTGGGATAGTATAGAGGAGCTGAAAAACTTAATTTCGGATAAAACTTAGGTTTATTTGGATCATTCGGCAAAACCCACTACTTTCACAAGTGTCATAGAAGCATTTATTGACAACTGCAATATAGTTTTGTAGCATAAATCACATGAATAAGAATGTAGTAATAGCTTTGGTATTAGCAGCTCTTCTGGTTTTGGGGTTCATGATGCTCTCAAAAAACAAAAAGCCTTCTACTTCCGTAGTAGAGGAGATTACTCAGACAGAGACGGGAGATGATTCAATGGCCAATCAATTGGAAGTTACTTTGGCCGAACAAAACGAATCGGGAGAAACAGGCACCGCAACACTGGTAGGGGAAAACGGGCAGGTTATTGTAACTCTCTCCATGCAAAGCTTTCCCGAAGATACGCCGCAACCTGCACATATTCATGTCGGGTCTTGCCCCAATGTCGGCGTGGTAAAATATCCGCTTACAAGCGTTGTTAATGGAGAGTCGACAACTTTGTTGGAAGTAACTTTGGCTCAACTTGAAAACGAACTTCCGCTAGGTATTAATATCCACAAATCCGTTCCTGAAGCAGGCGTTTATACTGCATGCGGAGATCTGACCTTCTAATCGCTTCAAGTACTCTATATATATAATCTGCTTTCAATATTTATTATTCTGATCAAAAAAACTTGGGGCTTGCCATTCAGTAATTTTAATGCAGGATGGTCAAATTTGAAGAAAAATAATTCTTTGCTATACTACCCATAGTTAATATTTCATGAAGGCAAAATTAATCATTTTAATTCTTTCTCTTCTCCTTGTTATTTCTCTTTTTGTAAACTTTCTTTTCTATAAAAAACAAAATATTTACTTATCTTTTGATAAGTCACTTTCGCCAACACCCACTCAAACAATTAAAACTCCGCCAACTCCGATTCCAACAATTTCAGTAAGAGCAGTTAAAAAGACGGTAATAGGCAAATCTATTACAATTCCTATAAAAGATTCGCAAGGCAATACCGTAAATGAATTGAAATACACCCTTGACGATTACGAAATTACAGATGAAATAATTGTGAACGGAAAAAAAGCGAACGCTGTCAAAGGAAGGGCCTTTCTGATAGTCAATATCACCATCGACAACCCACTAGGCAATTCCATACAAGTAAACACCCGTGACTACATCAGATTATCGGTCAATGAGAGTGAAAACTGGGTAGCACCCGACATTCATAATGACCCGGTAGAAATCCAGCCTATCGCCGGCAAAGTTACCCGACTCGGCTTCCCTATAAATGAGGACGATTCCAACTTTTCCCTACAAATAGGAGAACTAAATGGCCAAAAAGAAGTAATAAATTTGGAATAGTTTGGGTCAAATTTGGAGAGTATGTATCGTTCCTGGAGTGGTTTATTAAGATTGAATTTTAGTTTGGTATCCTTCCAATTCCTTTATCAAGTCCGGATCGTCATTTCTGGGATTATTTACTCTCTTACTTACAACATTCATTAACATCGAGTCTTCCGGATAAGGTTTAAGAAGTTTAAATAATTTATCGAAATCTTTATTTTCTGATTCCAGCCAAAAGTCCTCATTTTTATTTTGCAATATTACCGGCATCCTTGTGTGAATATTCGCAACTTTTTTATTTGGTCTGGTTGTGAGAATTGCACAGGTAAAATAGGGTTTTCCCTCGGCATCGGCAAAATCGTTATAGATTCCTGCAAATCCAAAAAGTTCGCGGTTCTTTAAATAAAAATTAAAAGGATATTTTTCATCTTTTCCCTCTAGATTAACTTCTCCCCACTCATAAAAAGAATCAGCAATAATTAAACAGCGCTTATCAATTAAAAAATGCTTAAAAAAAGGTTTCTCGGCAGTTGATTCACTTCTTATATTGATCGTTCCGAATTTAGAATTTTTACTCCAAATCAACCCCCATTTCATCATGGTAATCCTATTGGGTGAATTTCTGGTAATTGTCGGAACCATTTGACTTGGGGCTACATTCCAACTTGCATCAAATATCGGTAGTTTATTGGTCGTCTTAAACCTTTTCTCAATTTTTTCCGGAGTACTGACAGTAAACCTTCCGCACATGAAGTAATTA
>CAYSZS010000023.1:0-18334 GCA_964435575.1 uncultured Gammaproteobacteria bacterium
GTTAGAGATGGATTTGCAACTGCATACACATATCCACCCGACGTAAAGTACTCGGAACTATTTAAAGAAGCGGAAAAAGATGCAAGAGAAAATAGACAAGGTTTGTGGGGGAAATGCAATGAAAAAGTACCACAGGCATCACAAGTAGAACAAGTACCACAAGTAGTACAGAATGGAGACTGGAACTGTTCAAGTAATTCTTATAATTGTACTGATTTTAAGACTCATGCAGAAGCACAATCTGTTTTTGATTCATGTGGAGGTATTTCAAATGATATTCACAAACTTGATTCCGACGGAGACGGCGTCGCCTGTGAAAGCCTGCCTTAAAGCACGTTGCTGAAATTTGTTTAAAAAGTCCAAGCTAGTTGGAAAAAGCCGAGGAAAACTCCTACCACCGAAAAAGCTATTACCGATAAAAGTAGTATGATTATGATTGATACTTTTCGGTTGTATGGGTGAAGAATTTTGAGGAATAAAAACGGGATCATAATGACGAGAGAATAAAAAATTATTTTCAAAAAATCTGTTAGGTAGGAAGTGAGAAAGGGAGGATTTTTATACGGAACCAATTTTTGTAAATAGAGTTTGAAAGCCTGTGTTAACCTTAAATCGAAAATTTTGAAACTCTGTACTAATTTTTCAATAATTTCGTTTATTGAAGTCATTTCAACTCCTTAAGTCTTTTAAGTAAATCCGATCTTTCATTATCTATTTTCTTCTCAACTACCTCATCGTAAAGAGCTTGGAGTATTTTGCCGACTTTTGGTCCGGGATCTATATTCAAAATCTTCATTACATCATGACCTGTAATTTTGAGATCATGAATGGCAAAGGGCTGTTTTTGAACTTCAATCAGGCGTTTTTTGAATTCTTCAAGTCGCCATGAAGTTTCCCTTGCACCCCCGCCAAGCCTGTCGCCTATTCTTAAATCTAGCATGTCTGGCACGTTCTCCATTTCGACTTTTCTTATAAATCTCCTGAGAGCTGAATCTGTTTGTCGTTCATCTACGCTAAACTGATGGTAGCGTACAAGCCTGTATAATTTATTCTTATCTTTATTGGAAAATCGAAGTCTGTCGGCAATTCGTTTTGCAATTTTTGCGCTCACCAACTCGTGGTTATAAAAAGTAATAGTTCCATTTTCTAATTTCTTATACGTTTGGGGCTTACCTATGTCGTGAATTAAAGTTGCTAACCTCACAATTGCGTTTGTATTTCTCTCTGCCACATGCTTAAGGGACATTAGAGAGTGCGTTCCTACGTCATAAATATGGTGCCTACCCGGAGATTTTTGCTCAACGCCGAAAGTTTTTTCCATCTCGGGAATAATTTCCTGCATTAAACCGCAATTTCTGAAAAGAATTATCCCCTCAGATGGATGGGGCGAAGCGAGTATTTTAAAAATCTCATCTCTTATTCTTTCCCGAGCGATTTTATGAATAAGAGTCGCATTTAGCTTAATTGCGTCAAATGTTTTTTCTTCGATTATGAAACTAAGTTCGGCTGCGATTCGAACGGCACGCATCATGCGGAGAGCGTCTTCGGAAAAACGTTCATCCGCATTGCCAACTGCACGAATGAGCTTGTTCTTCAGGTCATCTTGTCCGTTGAATAAGTCTATGAGTGATATGTAACAAGTAATAAGTGACAAGTTATTTTTATTTCTTGTTACTTTTGCCTTGTTACTTGTTACTTTCAACGCCATTGCATTAATTGTAAAATCGCGTCTTTTTAGATCTTCTTCCAGACTTTTTCCCCATTCGACTTTATCTGGACGTCTTGAATCGGTATAGCCGTATTCGGTTCTAAAAGTTGTTATTTCATAAGGGCGCTCACTTTCAGTTTCATTTTGTATTCCTATTGTTCCGAAAACATTGTCGTAAAAAGCATCGGGAAAAAGTTTGAGCATTTCATCCGGAGTAGCATTCGTTGTGAAGTCCCAGTCATAGACGGTTTTCCCCATCAAGATATCCCTGACTGCTCCGCCGACTATGTAAATTTCAAAGCCTGCATTCTCGAATACCCTGATGATTTCGTGAACTTTCGTGGGAATTTCTATTTTCATTAGTTTAATTATAGCGACCCAAATATCCGAATGCATCCGAATTATCTGAATGGTAATATAAGGGCATGAATAATAAAGAATTGGAATGGGAAATATTAGATAAGAAAGGTATCAAAGGTACCACGGGTATCAAAAGAATAATCGATATTTTATTAAATAACCGTGGCGTTAAGACAAAAAAAGAAAAGAGCGAGTTTTTTAAACCAACCAAACCGCAAGATTTAGGAATAAAAGAATTAGGAATTAGTGATGAGTCTTTGAAAAAGGCGATAGAAAGAATCAAAAAGGCAATTAAAAAGGACGAGGAAATGGTCATCTATGGAGATTACGATGCGGATGGGATTTGCGCAACGGCGATATTGTGGGAAACACTATATTCTTTAACAAAAAATGTTAAACCGTATATTCCTAATAGATTTGAGGAAGGGTATGGCATTAACGCTAAGAGCATTGAAAATATCAAAGTCCAAAATCCAAATGTCAAATTGATAATGACTGTTGATAACGGTATTGTTGCGAACAAGGCGGTGGATGCCGCATATAAACTTGGTATTGATGTAATAATTTCCGACCACCATCAAATAGGGAGGAAACTTCCGAAGGCCTATTCGATTATTCATACCGATAAAATAAGCGGATCAGGGATTGCGTGGATTTTATCTCGCGAGTTAAATAAAAAATTAATCACCAATCACCAATCACTAATCACTAATCTTGAGCTTGCCGCTATCGGAACGATTGCTGATCAATTACCAATTATTGGGCCGAATCGGTCATTCGCAAAATACGGACTGGAGGCATTAAATCTTACGCAGAGACCAGGATTACTGGCCTTATTCGAGGAGGCTGGTTTAACTTTACAGGGTCGTACCCTGCAACACGTAATGGGAACGTATGATGTTAACTTTGTAATTGCGCCTCGGATTAATGCGATGGGGAGAATGGAGCATGCGATAGATTCTTTGCGACTTTTATGCACTAAGAATATTGAGAAAGCTCGTGAGCTTGCCCAAATTCTTGGAAGAACAAATAGAGAAAGGCAAAGGGTTGTTGATGAAGTGGTTTTACATGCTCGAGAATTAGCTCAAAAAACTACATGGAAAGGTGCGATAGTTTTGGCTCACGAAAGCTATCACGAGGGAGTAATCGGGCTGGCAGCGTCAAAACTGGTCGAAGAATTTTATCGGCCGGTAGTTGTTTTATCAAAAGGAGAAAAGATCTCAAAAGCCTCAGCCCGTTCAATAACAGGCTTTAATATTATCGAATCAATAAGAAAACTTGACAGTATAACTTTAGGAGGAGGGGGTCACCCCATGGCGGCTGGGTTTAGTATTGAAACCGTAAATATTGAATTATTTACAAAAAAAATTGAAGAGGTTAGCGCACCTTTGTTAACAGAAGACATCTTAACTAAAAGACTCAAGATTGATATGGAGTCGGAATTTGAAAATATAGACAGTCAACTTTATGAAAAACTTTCCGAATTTGAGCCAACAGGAATAGGAAATACAACACCCGTTTTTATAACTAGGAAAGTGAGAATAGTTGATGCCCGAACCGTTGGAAGAGACGCCAAACATTTAAGACTTACACTCGAGAAGGGAGGCAGAATTTTAAATGCAATCGCTTTTGGGAAAGGAGAAATATTTCCTAAGCTTTCACCCAATAAAAAGATTGATATGGCCTACAATATAACTGCCGACACATGGAACGGCAATAAAAGTTTGCAATTGAAGGTGAAAGACATACGGATATAATCTGCGAGACCTATAGGAGAATCCGTGTGAATACTAAAAATGGAAGAAGAGTATAAAAAGCTAATTTCAAAAATAAAACATTATAATCCAAATCCCAATCTCGAATTGATTAACTCGGCTTGGGAATTTGCGAAATTGGCCCATTACGGCCAGGAAAGATTATCAGGTGATCCCACGGTTTCCCATCCGTTGGCCGTTACCCAAATTCTTTCTGATTGGAGGCTTGATTCTGTTTCTATTGCAGCAGGTCTTCTTCACGACACAATAGAGGATTGCGGTATTAATAAGAATGAAATTGTCAAAGAATTCGGGATTGACGTAGCCACCTTGGTTGATGGAGTTACAAATATTGGAAAATTGAAACTTCGGGGTAGCCGTGACGAGGAATTTGTCGAAAACCTGAGAAAAATGCTTTTGTTCATGGCTAAGGATTTGAGAGTTGTATTCTTGAGGCTTGCCGATAGAACCCACAATATGCGGACCCTTGAATATTTACCAGAGGATAAGCAAAAAAGAATTGCCAGAGAAACTTTGGAAGTATTTGCACCTTTGGCAGAGAGACTGGGTATCGGAGAAGTCAAAAGCGAACTCGAAGATCTGGCTTTCCCATATGATTATCCCAATGAGTACAAAAAGGTTCTTGCTGAGTCAAAAGTTCACTATAAAAAAGCTGAAAAGCACTTAGAAAAAATGAAAAGAGTTCTACTTAAAAAACTTGCGGAGAATAAAATCAAGGCAAAAATCCATTCCAGAAAAAAGACTCTTTATTCTCTTTGGAAGAAACTAGAACGACACGAAATTAATTGGGATTTTGAAAAAGTACACGATATTGTTGCTTTGAGAATTTTGGTAGAAACCGTTGAGAATTGTTATGCCACGCTTGGAATCGTACATAATATATATAAACCCGTACCCCGGATAGTAATTTCCGATTTTATTGCCCAACCTAAACCGAATGGATACCGCTCTATTCATACCAAAGTTATCGGACCGGGAGATAGGATAGTTGAGGTTCAAATAACAACTATCGAAATACACGAAGAAAATGAATATGGACTTGCCTCACACTGGTATTATTCATTAATGAAAAGCGGAAAAGCTGGCGAAACGACTATTGAAAGGGGATTTTTTGCTCCTACCGAAAAAATTAAATGGGTTAAGCAACTTGTTGATTGGCAGAAGAAAGAGACGGACAGCGATGAATTTATAAGAGCTGTAAAATTTGATATGTTGGCAGAGAGAATTTTTGTTTTTTCTCCCAAAGGTGATGTTTTTGATTTGCCGATTAATTCAACACCGGTTGATTTTACTTATGCCGTTCACACCCATCTTGCAGAGTTTCTAAAAGGAGCAAAAGTAGACGGGAAAATAGTACCCTTAAATTACAAGCTTATGAGTGGTCAGGTTGTAGAGATTATTAAATCAAAAAATCCAAAGCCACCAAATGCAGACTGGTTGCAGTTTGTGGTAACCAACATTGCAAGGCACGAAATCGGGAAACATTTGAGAAAAGTGGGTTCAAGAGAGTAAAATACAAACATGAATCGTACATTGGTAAAGGATACGGTTAAAAAAGTCGGTGAGAAGGTTAAACTTGCCGGGTGGGTGAATACGAAAAGGGATCATGGGAAAATCACTTTTATAGACTTGCGTGACAGAAGTGGGATCATTCAGGTTGTTGGAAGTGGAGAAAGACTTTCAACGCTCGCTCCCGAATTTGTGATAGAAGTAGTTGGAGAAGTTAAAAAACGTCCGGAAGATTTGGTAAATAAAAATATCGAAACCGGGGCTGTTGAGGTCCAACTTGGGGAGTTAAAAGTTTTGTCAAAAGCCGGTGAGCTACCTTTTGACATGAGTAAACCTGAATTGGATTTATCCCTGCCGGTCCTTCTTGATAATCGTTCTTTAACTTTAAGACACCCAAAACAACAGGCTATTTTTACAGTTCAGGAAGTTGTTATCGATTCATTCAGGCGTGCTTTGAAAGAAAGGGGATTTGTAGAGTTTCAGGCGCCTTCCATAATACCCGAAATTCCGGAAGGTGGAGCGGAAGTATTTGAAGTCAAATATTTCGACTATAAAGCATATTTGGCTCAGAGTCCTCAGCTTTATAAACAGATTTTGGTAGGAATTTATGAAAGAGTTTTTAGTGTTAATAAGACTTTTAGGGCAGAACCATCGGTTACAACAAGGCACTTAACAGAGGTAGTTAGTTTGGATGCTGAATTCGGATTTATTGATTCTTGGCTCGACGTTGTTGAGATGGCAGAATATACAATCAAGTATATATTGAAGTCTGTTGAAGAAAAATGCGCTAGGGAGTTAAAAATGTTTGGAGCTACTATTCCAAAGGTGCAAGAGAAAATTCCGGTTGTTAAATTAAGGGAAGCTCAAGAAATCATCTACAAAAGGATCGGCTTAGACGAACGTCAAGAAAAAGATTTTTCACCCGAAGGAGAAAGAGAGATTTGCAAGTGGGCCTTTGAAGAAAAAGGCTCAGAATTGATTTTTATCTCTCACTATCCGACAAAGGCCAGGCCTTTCTATACTTACCCTGATCCAGACAATCCCGAATATAACCAAGGGTTTGACTTGATGGGAAGAGGATTTGAATGGATGACTGGAGGAAGAAGAATTGAAAACTATGAAACATTAGTTGAGCATGCAAAGGAGTGGGGTGTAGCACAGGATAAAATAGAACTTTATCTTCAGGCTTTTCGTTACGGCATGCCGCCTGAAGGCGGATTTGCTTTCGGTGCCGAACGAATTACGCAAGCCATTCTCAAACTTCCAAACATTCGTGAAGCATCTCTTTTCCCGAGAGACATGGAAAGGGTTGATATCCGTCTTTCAACCTTACGGAAAGAGACAGATATCGTGGAGAGTGACGATAAAGACGTATACGAAAAGATTGTCGATTTGTTAAATTCTAAAGGGGTTGTCTTTGAAAAGTATGAACATGACCCTGTTTATACAAGTGAGCAAGCTGCTAAGGTGCGCGGGACAAATATACATCAGGGGGCAAAAGCCTTAGTATTACAGGGAGATAAAGATTTTATTTTGTATGTTTTACCCGCAGATCTTCAAGCTGATTTAGAAAAACTTCAAGATAAATTAAAAGTTAAAAAGTTAAGAATGGCTTCTAAAGAATCTGTAAAAGCAAAAACAGACTTAGAGGTTGGTGCAGTTCCACCGTTAGGTTCGACCGTGGAACTAAAAACTTATGTTGACTCAAGGTTAGCCGAAAACGAGGAAATAGCATTTAACGCAGGCCGTCACGATCGGTCAATAAAGATGAAATATTCCGATTTTGTAAAAGTTGAAAAGCCTGAATTAGTTAAGGTGTAAACATAGTATATGTCGGAAGAAGATTTTTTGAATAGCTTAGGAAAAAGATTAAATCGAGGGCGAAAAGAATTTGTTGACGCTTCGATAAATGCGAATCGCAGGGCGGATGAACGAGAGAGAGAACGGGTTAGGAATATGCGGAAAACAGTGATAGACGGAGCTTGTGATACTATTGCAAGGAATGCATCCGACGAGGTAATAGTAACTCTTCGAAAAAGAATTGATGAATGGTATTTAGGGCGTCGTGAAGATCCAAGTAAAATTGCCGCTCGTCAAAAGGTCCTTGACGGATTTATACCGGGCGAAAGATTAGAAAGCAATAATTTTAATGCTAATACATATTTAGGAATCGCTTTAGTACAAGTTATCGATGGAATTCACGAAGCTGTTGTGCAGGACGACTCATACGAAAGAGGTTTTAGTACCTACTCGGGAAATGTTCTTCCATATAATGCTGCTGATTACGCACGTGCTTTGTTGGAGGATTTAAGGGTTAATGAGCTTAGAAATTTTAGAAGAGCAAACTCCGCTGACCTTAAAAATCGGAACGATATAATGCGAGATGAAAAATTTCCACAAGGTCAACATCTTGGTAAATCAAGAGCTTCAGAACAAGTTATTGATTTGTCCCCAGATAAGTGGAGAGATGCTTAATTTAATCCGAAAATCTAAATGTGGAAAGAATCCGATTAAAAGTTTTTGAGTCTAGGTTTACTGAAATCTGAACGAATACATTTTCTTTGGTTGGGTGAGAAATTGCTACTGCAAAAAAGTCATTATTTTTGGATGTTAGAACTGCGGCGGGAGAATTAGCAACTATTTCGGATTTAATTTCATAGACTATTGAACTATTATTAAATTCCCTGTCAAGAACCATCTCGGGTTTAGCATATAATTAAACGTCTATATTATTTATTGCCTGAACAGATATTTTTTCTGGTCCGGAAAGCATTTCTGCTAAATTGTCATAGTATAGTTCCTCTTTATCATCGCGATTAACTTTAAGGTAAGTTGGGTACGAAAAATGAAATCCGTAATCGTTATTAATGTATGTCGTCCAGTTTGTTGTTTCATCATTGGTTGGAGTCGGAGAAGATTCTCTGATAGGAATAGTTTTTATCAACCCTTTTTGTAAAGAGAAGTATAGGAACCCACCGATTCCAACAAGTACAACGACAACCAGAAGAAAAAAAGTAGCGAAACCATTTGGGAGATTATTCACTAAATTAGTGTATTACCAACCAACTTAAGGTTGCAATACTTATATCTTGCAATAACTATCAATTAAGGCTAAATTTGTATTTACCATGAAATTGCTTGTTTTAACTGCCTTGTCCTTTTTCTTTATCGCAACATCGACGCTTGCTATCAATTCCTTTAATATTAAGCCTCAAAATTCTGATGGAGAGAAACCAATTTCCCAAATGAATGATGAGATAAGTTTAGCCCCCTTACCCGTTTTAACCGGGAATGAAACGCTACCTGAACTTTCCGCCTACTCCGTATTCGCGGTTGACCTTCCTTCAGGAGTTTCTCTTTACGAAAAAAATCCCGACGCGTCTCTTCTACCCGCTTCAACAACGAAAATAATTACTTCTCTCATTGCCATAGATTATTATCATCCTGATGAAGTTTTGAGCGTCGGAACCGAAATAGCTGTGGAAGGGCAAAAAATGAGGCTGGCAGTGGGAGAAAAAATAAAAGTTAACGACCTTTTATACGGACTTTTGGTCTATAGTGCAAACGATGCTGCGGAGGTGCTGGCGGTAAATTATCCTGGAGGAAGAGAATCTTTCATTACGGCAATGAATTTGAAGGCAAGAGACTTGAATCTTAATAATTCAAACTTTACCAATCCCACCGGACTTGACGGCAACACTCATGTCAGTTCAGCTAGGGATTTAGTAAGAGTTTCTGCGTACGCGATGAAGAATTCTTATTTCAGAAAGATTGTTGGAACTAAAGAAATTACTGTAAGAAGTAGCGATGAAAAGTTTGTCCACAAGCTTACAAATATAAATGAACTTTTGGGCGAAGTTGAGGGCGTTTTGGGAGTCAAAACCGGCTGGACCGAGAACGCATTGGAGAATTTAATCACTTATGTTGAGCGAGACGGGAGAAAGGTAATGATTGCAGTTCTGGGAAGTAACGATAGATTTTCAGAAACGTCTAGTTTAATCGATTGGATATTCAGAAACTACGAGTGGAGAAGCGTACAAAGACCATCATTTAATCCCCGCTAGACTCATTTTTCGTAAAACTCGTCGGTGACGGCAGGAACATAGGCGTAAAAGTTGTTATCTCCTTCAAAAACTACTACCGGTTGGTAATACTCCTGATATTGCCCTGCGTCGTAGTAGGCAAGATAGACTTTACGAATAGTTACGTTATCCTTATTGTTTCCTACATTGGCAATAAAACCTTTTCTGTTTTTCAGTTCTTCGAAAGCTTGATCGGACTTTTTGAGCGGATATGTAGAAGCTTTAGTCGCGTCAAGTGGAAAGTAATGGTATTCGCCTATTATTACTTGCCTTCCGCGACCTCCCGAGATTATGAACCAGACGTTTGCTTCGGGCATGTCGGGAGTGACACTTAGAATGGTATCGTTTATGCCATATCCCTTTCTAAAAAGATTGACTTTAATGAGATTTGCTTCGGACAGCGATGATACCGAATTGAAATTCGTTGCCTCGTACTTTATAAATTGGTGAGTAAAAGGACTTTCTTTTAGATCGTCGGTTAAGAGTTTTGCGTTTCGCAACAAATCCCTTGCGGTTTGAACACTTTCCTCGGGTGCAGGAGGGTTTCCCCGAAGGATGAGTGGATCTTCTTCGATGTTATAACTTACTGAAAAAATACCGGTAATGATATTTATAGTGAGTTTTGACGGCAAAGACCCCTTTTCAAAAATGTAGACATTAGGAATGTTTTCGACGACTCTTTTGCCTTCCGATTTAAAGCCTAGTGAATTAGCTTTATCGCTTGCGTCTTCGAGCGCTTTTATATTAGTTTCAAATGGAGGCATGCTGTAAACTTCCGTAAGTTCAAGAAGCTCAGGGAGTTTACCTTCGGGTAGTTCCAAAATATAGTTTATGGTAGGATTCGGCTTTTGAGGAAAGGGTAATTTAGGAAGTTTGCCAAAGGCCGTTGTCGGCCTTGGTTTTGGGGGCGGGACAAGCCTTTTATAAACAGCAGTTCCGATATTAAAAACAAATCTGCCGATAACAATAAGTATGATTAAGTAAATCCCATAGCGGATTACACGCCTTGATGAAATAGATATTTGGGTTAACGATGCCATTTAACTTCTTTGAGTATATCCTCAAGCAATGGTAAAATTCAATTGAAATGAATAGGCAGATTCAGAAGGTTAACCCTGAGCGTAGTCGAAGGGTTAGAACCCGAATGGCTCCAAGTCCGACAGGGGAATACCATATTGGACATATTCGAACGCTTCTTTACAACTATGCTTTTGCTAAAAAGGAAAAAGGAGACTTTATTTTGAGGATAGAGGATACGGATAGAGAAAGGTATGTGGAAGGCGCTAGCGAGAGAATTTTAGACGTTATTGAGTCATACGGCTTGGGTTGGGATGAGGGGCCGCGGGTGGGAGGTCCGCATGAACCATATTTTCAGTCTCAGAGACTTGAAATTTACCAAAAACACGCTCAGATCCTTCTCGATAGAGGTGCAGCTTATTATTGTTTTTGTACTCAAGAACGCCTGGAAAAAATGCGTGAGGAACAAAAGGCTCAAGGAGTTGTTTCCACTAAATATGATAGGCTTTGTTTAAAGCTTGATGAAAGCGAAATCGGAAGGAATCTCAAAGAAAAATTGCCGCATGTAATCAGAATGAAGGTTCCGGACAACAAAGAGGTCGCTTTTAACGATTTGGTTGACGGCGACATATCATTTCCTTCCAATGACATAGACGATCAGGTGCTTATAAAATCGGATGGTTTTCCTACCTACCATTTTGCAGTCGTTGTTGATGATCATTTGATGGAAATTTCCCATGTTATGCGGGGTAACGATTGGATTTCATCGACTCCCAAACACGTTCTTTTATACCAAGCTTTCGGTTGGGGAATGCCTTACTTTGCTCATATTCCTAATCTGAAAGAGATGGGGGCAGGGAGAAAATTATCGAAAAGGTTTGGAGCGGTTGCGGCACAAGAATTCTTGAACGAGGGTTATCTACCCGAAGCCGTCTTGAACTTTTTAATGTTTTTGGGATGGAATCCCGGAACCGAGAAGGAGTTTTATAATCTGGAAGAATTTATTATAGATTTTTCAATTGATAAAATCCATAAAACTGATCTTGTTGCTTTTGATAGGAACAAGCTTCTTTGGATGAATAGTCAGTACATACAGAAATCTCAAATCTCGAGTCTCAAGTCTCAAATATACAAATTTTTCGGCGGCAAATATGAAGAGGATTTAATTGAAAGAGTCCTTCCACTTGTTCGGACAAGGATTAAGACATTAAAAGAGTTTGAAGAAATAGCCGGATTTTTCTTCGAGAAACCCAAAATTGACAAAAAAATGCTGGGAAATGGTTGGGAAAGACATCTGCGAGTCGCTCGAGAGACAATTGAAAATCTTGATTCCTGGAGACTTGAGGATTTAAACGATGGTTTGATGAAAGAAATCGAAAAAAATGTATTTAAAACCGGAGAATTTTTCATGGATTTACGTGTTGCGATTTCATGTAAAAAAATAACTCCACCCATTAACGAATCAATAATAATTCTCGGTAAAAAAGAAACTTTAACCAGACTGATGAGTGTTTTGACTAATCACAAATCACCAATTACTAATCACTAAGATATGTCTGCCCGAAAACAAAAGAAAATTACCTCTGAAGAACTGCGAAATAAACTTAAGTTAAAGCATTTTGAGGCAAGAAGAAAAATTTCCGAGAAGCACCCGCATGTTGGCGAAATTTTTAAACAAAAAGGATTTGAACTTTCCAGAATTCGCGAACACTCGGCAAAAATATTAAGCACGGGCGTACTTGCCGGGACACTACTTCTTTCTCCTCCATCGAATTTATATCTTCCGACACCCTCTGAAATCATAGAAAAGCTTAAATTGCCGGAAATCGGGGAAAAGAAGAATGATCAGGGAAAAAGTTTAGCCGAAATATTAACATCTATTCTTCCCAAGCGTCCAAGACCACTACTTAGAAGCGAAGAAAAACTTCTGGAATCGGTTTTTCGGGACGTTCTTGGTATTTCGGCAAGGGGTACGTTAGAAGGAGAGCACCTTAACAGCACTTACGGATTTATTGGGATCGAACAACACCTTAGGCGTTTTCCGGGTGACGTTTTGCAGGCACATGGAGACGCAGAAACTATAAAAGAGGGAATGGCTCCGGGTCTTGGGGCCTTTGGTTATTTCGCAAGATCTAAACAGGAGTTTACAAAAGATCTGGAGGAGAAAGAGCGTTGGTATGCAGTTGTTCAAACACTCTATTTACCCGACTGGAATAGAAGGCAGCCGTATTTGAAAGACTGGTATAAGTATAGAAAAGTGTTGATAGTGAATACGGAAAACGGAAAAGCCGTTGTTGCTGCAATTGCCGATTCCGGGCCAGCCGCTTGGACCGGTAAACAATTCGGAGGAAGTCCTGAAGTGATGCATTATTTAGGAGGTGCGAAATACAAAAAAGGAGCGGTAATTGTATTTTTTGTAGATGATCCGGAGAATAAAGTTCCGCTTGGGCCTGTTGAGTATAATTAATAAACTCGACCCGAATGATGCGAATAATATACGCGAAAATAGATTTCAAGAACTACACAACTTGTTGTGTGAGCGATTGAACCTAGTGCTATAAAATGTCACACATTTTCTACAAATGCGATTTATCGCAGATGCCAAAAGATACAATAATATGTTATGAGTAGAATCTTTTACGACCATCTAATAATCCTTACGGAAGTTGAATCCGAAGTTAAAGGCGTGGCTCAGACGCAAGAGGATCGCGAGGAGCTCTGGAAACTGATAGACGAAATTATCCACCACAAGGTTCTTGGAACTATTCTTGATTCTCTTCCAAGAGAGTATCATGAAGAATTTCTTGAAAAATTTCACAACTCTCCCCATGATGAACGCCATATTTCCTATCTGAATGAGAAAATAGGGGGGAATATAGAAGATGTTATTCGGGAAGAAATTAAGCTTTTGGAGAAAGAAATATTGGAAGAAATGAAATAGTTAGATTGCTGAATGGTTAAATGGTTTTCAAGAAACAATTATTTAACTATATAACCATCTAGCTATTTTTTTATGGATAAAAATTACGGTGGTATTATCTGGACGAATCATGCTATTTCTAGAATGCGTGATAGAGGAATTAAACAGTCAGATGCCTGGGCAGTATGGAAGAATCCCGATAAATCCGAGTATTCTAAGTCAAAAGGCGGGTGGGTTTACGAAAGAACTTTTGGGAGAGTGACAATTGGAGTAGTCGCCAAGAAGAGCGAAAATAACGAATGGTTGATTTTGTCGGTATGGAGCAGGCTTCGTTGATAAATGCTACAAATACTCGCATTTAGCAAACAATTTGTATATAATACCTCTAAGGTTTACACTTTTTCTTTTACACTTATACAGGATTTGTTTTCTGAAACTTAGACCTTCCAAGGAATGGTTTTCAGCATAAACGCCTTAATTCGTAAAGAGAGTGTGTCCAAAAGAGAATGGAGGTGATTAAAATATGGCAACTAAACTATTCGTTGGAGGTTTGTCGTGGGATACTACTGAAGATTCGTTAAAGAATTTCTTTGCAGCAGCTGGTACAGTTGTTTCGGCTACAATAATTACTGATAAATATTCTGGAAGAAGTAAGGGTTTTGGTTTTGTGGAAATGTCTAATGAGAAAGAAGCAGAAGAGGCAAAAAAGCTTAACGGTAAAGAGCTTGATTCAAGAGCAATTGCAGTAGCTGACGCCAGGCCACAAGAACCAAGAGAGGGTGGTGGAGATTTTAGAAGAGGAGGCTCTGATAGACCCAGAAGGAGTGGCGGAAATCGCTATTAAACTTCAAACCTAAACATATTAATTAAGTTTTTATAACGCGACTTCTCTAAATCGTATTGGAGTTATTTGGCGTGGGGAAGAAAAAAAGATAAAATACAAAAAGCATTCTCAATGCGGGGTGGTGTAATGGTAGCACGCCACGCTCTGGACGTGGAAATTGGGGTTCAAATCCCTGCCCCGCAGCTCGTCTTTCGCTAAAGCTACAGACGATTTATGTATTACGTCTATATACTTAAAAGTTCAAAATCTGGGAAACTTTACTACGGTTACACAGACAATTTGAAACGTAGAATAAAAGAACATCAGGAAGGAAAATCAAAGTACACCAAGAGTCAACTACCAATAAAATTAGTTTTTTACTCGGCTTTTAAAAATAAAAAAAATGCTAAAGATTTTGAACTTTACTTAAAGTCGGGGTCAGGAAAAGCTTTTGTTTATAAAAGGTTAGTTAAGTAGCTTTCAGCGAAAGAGGAGTTAAGTGATTAATAAGGTGTTCCGAAGTTTCAACGTAGGACACCCTGCCCCGCAGCCAGTAAAGAAAAGAAAGAGGTTGGGAAGTAACGCTTTCCGCGCCCGCCTCCGCGGAAAGCGCGTCAAATCCGCCTTTTTTGAAACTTACGGACAGCCGCCGATCAGTTAAAAAGAAGTTCGAGCCGACAGTTTCGGGCGCGCGGGGGGTGGGGGCGCCGCGCCGGCCTGTCCGCCGAAGCCTCGGCGAAGGCGGAAGCAAGCGAGGCCGAAGGCCGAGCTAATCAAATGAAGTTCGACATTTTTTGTAAACCGCCAGCCAGTAAGAAGAGGAATATCCAGGTGTGTCTACCTATATCACTCCTGGAATGTTTAGTTCACTTTGAAAAAAACAGCCCTTTGCCTATAATATCAAAGGTTTTGTAACCACCTTACGAAAAGTGGTTTTTTAATTTTATGTTTCAAGAAAGAGTTCAGGAAAATTTACGACCTATTGAATCTTTAGCTGAAAATGTTTTCCAAAATAAGCTGAAGGTTAGAGAACAAGCTGTCGCCAAATACCACGAAAACTCTATGGTTGGGTTAGAAGTGGGTTATGCCTATAAAGATTTAGTTTATGGTTTGGTAACTCGTTGGTATGAAGAAAATGTTCCTGAAAAGCAAAAGGATTGTGTCGGGATTGCGTCTTTTGGTTCAACCGCAAGAGGAGAATTGTGTTTTTATTCCGATACGGATTTAGCAATTGTTCATAACGGTGGAGTTAAAAAAGAAACCGTTAATGATTTAAGAAAGGGATTATTAGATTATTTAGAAAATGCTGGCTTACTTCCTGAAGTAAAAATATGGGGATTAAGAGATGCGCAAATTGAACTTTTTCAAAGAGATTTAGTTCAATCAGAAACAATATCATCAGCTGAGACAGTAGCAGGAGAACCTATTCACCTTGAAGCTTTACAACACGATACACATTTTGACCCCCAACATAAAGCTCTTTTTACAGTTTTTGAGTTAAAGAAACCAAGATTTATGAAAGATGAAGAAGGGGTTTTTAACATTAAATGGGAAAAGGAAGGAGGGCTAGTTGATTTTTTAGCTTTAAGGTGTGTTGCGGCTGCTCGTGGTGTTGCTGGTAAAACTACGGTGGAAGTTTTAGTAGGTTTGGAATCACAAAGAATTATCACTAGAGAAGAATGTCAGTTTTTATGTTCTGCGGTGTCTGAATATATGATTTATCGTAACGAGATGCATATTTTTGCCGGAGACACGGCTGAACGATTGGGACCACGAACAAGAAGGTATATTAGGCAACATATTCCAGCAGTAAGCTCTCCTGAGGAACTTAACGAACATATAGAACAGTTGAGACTGGGGGTTTATTCGATAACCAGAAAGGTAATACATGATTTTCTTCGAAATATGGATATTGACCCAGAGGTATACGAAAACTTTGACACTCTGCCGATTGATACTCAGTTGGATTATGTTCATTCTCCCAACTTACATTATTCCGAATTAGCCGCTTGGTCTTCGGAAGAGGACGAAGTTTTAGGTGCTTGCCTAGAAACGAATCCAAGTTGGTCAACACTAAACGCGGTAACGAGATCAGAATGTTGCTCGTCAGAAGTGTTGAGTCAAGCTGAATTATTAACTCGTGACAAAGAGTCGTTGGTCTTTGCGAGACTGCAATTGGCGGTAAATCCAAGCACTGCCCCCAAAATTCTCGTGGAGCTTTTCCAACATACTAATGACGACCGTGTTCGAAGTATGGTAAGAAAAAGATTAGCTCATATACTTTATGACCAACATGGAGAAATTCCAGATGAGATTAAACATATAGTTGATGGTATTGTTTTCTATCCTCCTCATTATTTTCCTGAGGGTCTGTTTCAAAAGGGTGAAAAAATAATGCAACCAACGGAGGGTAAATTATTTTTGAATTTTGCGGGAAGATTAGCAAAAGGAAAAAACTTAATTCCATATTTGACGACGTTGGGATTATTACACCAGAAAGGTATTGACTTTGAAGCCCATGTTTTTGGTTCTGCTGAACCAATAACTGTAGATGAATTACATGAATTTTGGAAAGAGCTAGACGACCCGAGTTTAATCGGGAAAATTATATATCATGGGAAGTATACTCCTGCAGGATTGAGGCGGGAGTTAACAGCTATGCAAAATGTCGGGTTTCCAGTTTTTCTATACCCAAAAGGTCTTGTTAGCAAAGAGTTATTGTCCGCGGGAGTCCCGATAATTACTACAAAACAAGGAAATTACGATATTGAAATGACTGGCTTATGTCCCTTAGATGAGAGCAAAATCGGGGCCAATTTAGTAAACGGTGTGGTCATTGGAGAAATCGAAAATAGCTTAAAAAGGACTCAGGAAATTGAGGGGAAATCTAGAAGGGGCATGGATTTAATTCGAGAAAGGTACTCCCTTGAACAATGGGGTAAACAAATAGGTAAAGTTATTGAAGAAATCAGACCTGGTTCAAAAAATGTGCTTCTACTTGGAACTACTGCCCTTACAGAGCCTCATGGTCCAGCGGTGTGGTCGGAAAATCTTCTTACTTATCTTGGAGGAACTAATCTTCGTGGTAGATATGTTTATCCCTACGAAAATATACAACCTTTAATTCCTATTCCAAATACTTATTCAGGCGAACGATTAACACCTGAAGTAGAGGCGGGAATTCTTAATGACCTTTCTGTCTTTACTCGTTCGGTTATGGCGATATCAACCGAAACCGACCTAAGTGTAATTATGCAAGCAGAAGATGTATTAATAAGATTAGCTCACAACCAAAACGCTATTAGAGTGTTATCTAGCCAAAGGGCGTATAATACCTTTAGTTCAGCCGTTTTAGAGGCTGGATACGACCCTCTAGAGTTAAGCTATCAATCGTTGGTTTTTGATGAAGAAAACATCTATGGCACTCTAATAAAGCCTTATCTAAAAGTTGCACGATGGCTACACTTATTGCAAACTGATTTACCAGAAGCCGATGTGATAATTACACATGGAACGTTAAACCCCCTGCTTGGTATTAGAGAAAAAAGGGAAAACGGCAAAGCTCTAATTCATGTGGATCATGTATTAGCTTCCGAAGAACCTTTATTGAAAGGTATTTTAGACAATAATTATTACACAGACACGGAGAGGGGGTGGTTTGCTAATATGAATACGCTTGCTCGAAGAATGGCATTTATGCGTGCGGATAGGTATCTGGCTTTATGGCCAGCTAATCATAGAATTGCAGTTGAACATTATGGAATGCCGGAAGGCAAGGTTGTCTACATTCCAAATGGAATTAATGAAAAGTCGGTATGATTGTTTATCTTTCTATTTGTGTTGTTTGTGCAAAGGATTGGATGAAAAATTGGTTCTTTGGTCATGACGAAATTTGTTCGAATAGCGTCTATAGTCGCCAACCACTAAGAATTTGGAACACTAAGCCTATCTGCCTAGTACACTTCTGGAGTAATTAATAGTTTATTTTAAGCCTGTCGCCGAAGGGAAGTACCGTATGGTACCTCCCGAAGGCGACTATCTTTGAAAAAGAAGCCCCAAGCTCCTTGTTTTGCGAGGCTTCAATCATAGAGTTTTTTTACTCCGTCGATGTCGGGTTGTTCAAGAGTCTGTTTTTTTGTT
>CAYSZS010000024.1:0-17498 GCA_964435575.1 uncultured Gammaproteobacteria bacterium
ATGAATAAATACAAATGGGCAGGAATCGCTTTGATAATAATCGGGGTATCAATAATATTATGAAAATATTTATCATAATCCCGGCGCATAATGAGGAGAAAAGCATAGGCCCAGTATTAGATAATCTGAAAAAGTGCGGGTACAATGATATTGTTGTCGTAAATGACTTTTCCAAAGATAACACTGAGAAAATCGCAAGACAAAAAGGAGTGGTTGTTCTAAACCATATCATAAACAGAGGACAGGGAGCGTCACTAGCAACAGGCAACGAATATGCATTAAGAAATGGTGCGGATATAATTGTTCATTTTGATGCAGATGGGCAAATGATGGTTGAAGATATCCGTGCCATGATTAAACCAATCATTGAAAAGAAAGCAGACATTACGCTTGGATCAAGGTTTATCGGCAAAAAATCGAATGTCCCAAAATTTAAGATGTTCACACTTATGCTTGGGAAAATATTTTTAAGAACATTTTATAGGGTTAGATTAACAGATTCCCAGTGCGGCTTCAGAGCCATGTCAAAGAAAGCTGCCGAAACGATAGAAATAAAACAGGATAAGATGGAGCATGCATCAGAGATATTGGTTGAAATATTCAAGAAAAGGCTGAAATACAAGGAAATTCCAGTAACTATTAAATACACTGAATACTCAAAAGAACATACGCACCACGGAAGATTCCATCTATGGAGCGGGATTAAAATCGCATTTAAAATGATGATAAAGAGGTTGATGCAATAATGGAGCCGATACAGATAATTTTAGTTATTTTTGTGTTTTTTGCACTTAGCAGAGCGTATCTCAGGTATAGCGAAGGAAAAATAAAAGCTGCAGAATTCGCATTTTGGATCGTTATTTGGGTGTCCGCAATAGCTGCGGCATTATCTCCAAAGATAGTCGGTTTCTTCTCTAACCTGATAGGGATAGGAAGACCTGCTGATTTGATAATATATATAGCAATCATATTGTTGTTTTATTTGGTATTCAGATCTTATGTTATGATTGATGAAATTGACCAGAAAATGACGAAAATAGTAAGAGAACTTGCGATAGGCAGGCAAAAAAAGAAATAAAAAATGAATAAACAATAAGTAAGGAAATAAAATGTCATATCTCACAATCCTGCTGCAAAGAAAAATAGACAGATATTTATTCTCCTCGCTGTGCAGTTTCTTTTCAATTTTTAAGAGAGAGTCTGTAATAAACAAAAGCAGCAAAGTACCTGATAAAAACAAGATTAAAAAAATACTTGTGATAAAACTGTGGGCACTTGGAGATTCCGTAGTTCTGCTGCCAACACTTGCTGCCTTGAAGAAACAGTTTCCAAATGCAGAGCTTCACGTGCTGGCGCACCGAAGAAATAAAGTTGTGTTTGAAGGACAGCCTTTTGTTGATAAAATAATCGATTTCGGAGTATTGAATGTCTTAAAGCTGTTTAGAAAGTATGACATATGCATAGATTCTGAGCCTGCGCTGAATGTTTCTGCAGTTATTTCTTTTTTAGCTTCAAAAAATACAGTTGGATTCAGCCACGGAACGAGGGCAAAGCTTTACAGTAAAACCTCCTTATTCAATAAAACAAGGCACATGGTCCAGAATTATCTTGATTTAGCAAGGAAAATAGGAGTTAAATATAATACAGACAGATTAATCCCTATTGCTGTTTCAGAAAAAGAAAAATATTTTGTAAATGAGTATTTTAAAAAGAATAAGCTATCCAAAAATAACTTTGTTGTGTGCATCGCACCAGGTGTTGCTGAATCCGTGAAGTTCAGGATGTGGCCAATTGAAAACTTCGCGAAATTGGCAGATGAATTAGTTAAAAAATATAATGCAAAAATCATTCTTGTGGACACAAAAATGAACGAGAACATCATAAATAAGATTCAATCACTTATGCTTGAAAAAAGCATCAATGCCGTTCCTGAATTTGGCTCGTTCAATAAGATAAAGATGACCGCAGAGCTCATGAAAAGATGCAATGTTGTGATAAGCAATGATTCGGGGCCTATGCATATTTCTGCAGCAATGGGAACTAAAACACTAGGCTTATTCGGGCCAAATACACCCAAATTATGGGCGCCGTATGGAAAACACAATATTTCCATATTTAAGCCTAAAAAAGGCTGTCCTTTTATGAATAATAAGAATCCAGAGTTGATGCCAAGAAAATTGACGCATGAACAGGAAACATGCATGGATGCGATAACAGTTGAAGATGTAATTAAGGCAGTCGTGAGAATAAAATGAGCCTAATCCACAAAATAAAAACAACAATCGGCATAATAAAGCTGTTCAGAAACTGGCCGACATTTTTTTTATATTATCTGAATTTCAAAAAAGACAAAGATGTTATTTTTAGATTCAGAAATGGCCTCAAATGGCACGTTGATGCGACCAAGCGGGGTTTTGCGGTCATAAGCGATGTCTGGATACAAAAGCCATATAAACTTCTGTCTGAGATAAATAATCCAAAAGTCATAATTGATTTTGGAGCCCATATCGGATCTTTTTCCATAATGGCGGCAAAAAAATATCCTGATGCGAAAGTTTATGCATTTGAAGCTTCAAAAGAAAATTTCGAAACCCTCCAAAAAAATATCAAAGTAAACAATATAAAAAACATAATGTCATTTAACTTCGGAGTTAGTGATAAAAATACAACCCTTAAGTTTTTCATAAATCAAAAAAACACAATACTCAATACTTTCATAAAAACTGGACGGCCTAATCTCTTAAAAAGTTACAAAGTTAAATGCAAAAAATTATCAACGATTTTTAATGAATTGAAAATAAATAACTGTGATTTCTTGAAGTTAGACATAGAAGGATTTGAGTATCGTGTATTGAGATCTGCTGAAAAAGACAACATACTGAAAAATATAAGTGCCTTGGCTGCAGAGATTGATATGGCTTCTTCAAATTTCAATAACACAGTCTTGTTGTTGAATAAAAATGGATTTAAAACAAAAGTAAGCGGGGACATAATAAGCGCAAAAAAATGAAAGAAGAATTAAATCCTAAAAAAATACTGGTTTTCAAGATTGGCGCCATAGGCGACATCTTAATGACAACTCCGCTAGTAAGACAGATAAGGAAATCGTTTCCTAAGGCGGATATTGTATATTATGTTGGAAAGTATGCTGCCGATATTTTTCAGGGAAACAAATATTTGAATAGAGTTGAATCATTTGATCAGAATATCTTCTATAAAAAAAATATTTTAAGAGCTATATCTTTAAGAAATAAAATCAAAAAAGAAAAATTTGACATAGCGTTTGTTCTTGACAAACATTGGTCTTTTGGATTATTTGCAAAGCTATGCGGAATTCCTATTAGAGTTGGATTCAAAAGAGATCTGAGAGATTATTTAACGCATAAAATAGTATACAGACAGGTTAAACACGAAATACATTATTATTTATCACTACTGGAAGCCATAGAGCTGAAACCAAATTATAGCGACACTAACCTTGATTTAACACTATCCAAGAAAGATCTTGCTTTTGCAGAAAATTTCTTCAAATCTAATAAAATAAAAAAAGCAATAGGTATAGCTGCCGGCGGAGGAAAAAACCCAGGAGAAAAAGAACCCATACGAAGATTTCCAATAGAAAAGATGATTGAACTGATAAAAAATCTAAGCACGGATAACAAGATTATCCTTCTCGGAGGGTCAAGCGACGATGAGCTTAACAAGGGGATAATTTCTTTTATTAAGAGTGAAAATATAATAAACGGAACAAATCCTGACATCAAAAAGTCAGCGGCATTGATGAAAAAGTGCTCAGCCATGGTGTGCGGAGATTCGGGGCCTATGCACATTGCATCAGCTGTCAACGATAAAATAATAAGCCTGTTTGGGCCTACAAATCCAAAAAGAAAGGCTCCATTACATAAGAAAAGTGTTGCAATCTGGCATGACCAGGACATCTACGAAGAAGACTATGAACTATATGGAAAAATTCCAGATTCGTCTAAAAGAGATAAGTGGATGAGAAAGATTACAGTTAATGAAGTTGAAGGTGCAGTAGAAAATATATTGAGATAATTATTTGTAATTTATCAGCTGAACTCTCAGCTTTATCAGCCTTAAGAACCATTTCAACGGATCAATTAATATGTTTATTCTTGAGCCGTCAACATATTTCCATTTTATCGGAAGTGAATAGATGGGATATCCTCTTTTTTTAATCTTAAAGAATAATTCAACATCAAATACCCAGCGTTTGTCCAGCAGATTTGAAAAGATATCTTTTGCGACATTTCTCCTGAACCCTTTGAATCCGCACAAATTATCCCTGAATCTGTCCTGGAACAGGATAGAAACAAAGGAATTGAATCCTAAACTCGTTATTTTTCTGATCAGATTTGTTTTTATCTTCGATCTTGCAGACAATCTGTCTCCGACAACAACATCGTGCTTATTCAATTTTTCAAGCATATTCGGGATTTCTTCAGGAGAAATAGAACCATCGGCGTCAATAAATAATATTTTTTCTCCTCTTGCCTTCCTTACTCCGAATGCAACCGCATTCCCTTTGCCTTTATTAACTTCATATCCGATGATTTTGGCAAATGATTTCGCATCAGCATCAGTGATAAATTTTATAATCTTTTCAGCAGTTTTATCTTTGCTTCCATCATTCACGATTATTACTTCAGAACCGGGGAGATTATGTTTGACAAAATTCAACAAATAAGGTATAAATCCGCCAGATCTCTTCTCTTCATTATATGCAGGAACTATGATTGAATTGTGCATGAATATGCTGCAGATTATGCTGTTTTAAATGCTTCTATTATTGTTTTGATTTCCTGGTCTGTGACGGAAGGATGAACTGGCAATGACAGTACTTGTTTAGCTATTTTTTCGGCAATCTGAAAATCGCCTTCTTTATAGCCGAGTTTCATGAAGTGCGGATGCAGATGCAATGGCTTTGGATAAAACACGGCTGAACCAATACCTTTGTTTTTCAAATATTCAATGAGTTCGTCTCTTGATTTTTGGAATCCATCTATTTTTATGGTATATTGATGGAAAACGTGCTTAACATCAGGATTTACGAAAGGTATTTTTATACCTTGAACATCTTTAAGGCCTTCCGAGAGAAGTTTTGCATTTTTTATTCTTTTATCTGTAAAATCGTCTAATTTTTTTAATTGGGCAAGAGCGATAGCCGCCTGCATATCAGTCATCCTGTAATTGTATCCCAGGTCAAAATACTGGTATTTCGTTTTTTCTGACTGGCCATGATGCCTGAACATTCTTGCCCTGTCATAGATTTCTTCGTCATCTGTTGTCAATATGCCGCCTTCTCCAGACATTATGTTTTTAGTAGCATAAAGAGAAAATGCTGCAACTTTTGCCAGCGAACCGGATTTTTTTCCGTTATATTCAGCATTTACTGCCTGGCAGGCATCCTCTATGATTATCAAATTATGCTCTTTTGCAATCTTGTTTAATTTATCATAATCGGCAGGCTGCCCGAATAAATCAACAGCTATGATTGCCTTTGTTTTCTTTGTTATCTTTCTCTCGACATCAGAAGTGTCTATATTAAATGTGTCTTTGTCGATATCTGCAAAGACAATTTTTGCATTCTGCATAAGGATAGGATTAGCTGTCGCAACAAACGTAAATGGAGTTGTGATTACCTCGTCTCCTTCCTTAATTCCTATTGCATAAAGAGCCGCATGGATTGCTGCAGTTCCGCTGCTCATAGCTACTGCATATTTAGTTCCGCATATTTTCGCAAATGATTCCTCCAGCTCCTTTACTTTTGAACCCTGAACCAACATCCCGGAATTAAGAACCTCCATGACCGCTTTCTTTTCTTCTTCCCCTATGATTGGTTTTGCAACTGGGATCATTTTATGTCCTTAACACTCCCCACAATCAAGTCAGGTTTATATTGTTTTAAATACTTTTTGCTACGTATTCCGGTTAAAACTGCTATTGTCTTGATTTTGAGACTTTTTCCGGCACGTATATCTTCTTCTGTATCCCCCACAATAACTGATTTTTTTCTATTAAAAGAGCCATCGTTAAGTATCATATCTTTCTTACTTACAGCGTTGGAACTAAGAACTTTGTCGAAAAAATTTAAAATTTTCATTCTTTTAAGTTCTTTAAACAGATTACTCTTCATACTTCTCGCAGTTAGTAATATTAATTTATTATTTTTCTTAAATTTTTTTATTGCAACAATAGAGCTTTTAATTAGTTTATCGTGTTTTAGAAGTTTTTCGGCTTCTAGAAACTTTTTCCTTTGTTTAATATATTTTTTTATGAATCCTTCATCACTGCATGTTTTCCTTACTATCGCATCTTCAGATATTTTTATTTTTTTGAAGTTCCAATATGAATTTTTTTTCAATTTCTTATTTCCGTTCATAAAGTTTTTATAAAAAAAATACAGCCTATCTGAAACATCGAGAACTGTTCCATCTAAATCGATATAAATTATTTTATTTTTCATATTTAAACCATCCAATCTCTTTCGACAATCCTTCATCAATTTCTATTTTTGGAGTATATCCGAATTCTTTCGCTCGAGTTATATCGAATATGTAGTCCATTTTATGTTTTTTAATTTCTTTGAATTTAACATTGACATTTGCCTTTGCTATTTTAATAATTTTTTCTGCTATTTCTTTTATGGAATATATTTTTCCGGTAGCTATATTATATACACCAAAACCTTGTTCAATAGTTGCGATAATGTAATTAACAACATCATCAATGAATATAAAATCTCTTTTATCGGAACCATCTCCATAAATTATAGGACTTTTGTTAATAATGGCTGCACTTATGAAATTTGGTATGGCGCGATTAATTAGTTCTCCGGGGCCATAAACACTTGTCAACCTCAGTATTACCAAATTTATCTCTTTCTTTGCCGAGTAAGATTGCAAGAATAGTTCTGCATTCGCCTTACTTTTGCCATAATAAGATAATGGATTCAAAGGATGCTCCTCTCTAATTATGGCTGTTTTTGGAACGCCATAAACTTCACAGGTACTTATAAAAATAAATTTTGAGCCATTTTTCACAAGTTTTGCAAGATTCATCGTTCCTATTAAATTAATTTTCATTGCAGTGTCAGTATTGTCAGCCTCTTTTGTTTTTGGAACAAAAGCGGCCAAATGAATTACTACATCTATTTTTTCAAAATCGTTCTTGAATCTGGACAATGATTCGGCGTCAGTTATATCGCACTTGATAATATTTACATTATTTTCTTTTATCAATATAGCAAGTTTGTTACTTATTCTTCTCCCAAGAACATAAACATTTTTATATTTCTTGACAACTTCTTTCAATACATTAAAACCGATATGCCCGTTGCCTCCCGTAACAAGAATAGTTTTAGAAGATTTCATTTTTTAATGAGTTCTCTTAGTTTTTTCAATTCATTTTCATAAGTGTTTATATTTTCTGTGTTCGTTAAAACAGGAATGAAGTCCAATCCCCTAATCCATACAAGCCCTTCTTTCAATGGATTTAATTTTTTGTCTATCTTGGGAAGTGGTTCATCATAGGCCAATTTAACAAAAATATAAGGCATGTTTAAACCTGCTTTTGTAAAAAATTCATGTGTTGTAAAAAATCTTCCGATGTTTATTTCCGTTGGATTTGGTATTCCTTGATTATCATAAGCCAAATCTACTGAAAAAATTCCATTTGGTTTTTTGTCGATTGCAAGAACTGCTTTTTCTGCTATTTTATCCAATACTGAATCTGAAAAAGTTACTCCAGCACCAGTTGCACCAGATATTCCCGAAGGAGCTAACTTCGAAAGCTCCCAATATAATCTTTTTCTTCCTTGTGCAACAACAAGTTCACCATCTTTCCATATGGACTGCCAAGTAACAGAAATAGGAGATAAACATTCGGCAGCGGTATAAATGCCCCACCCTTTTTTAAAGTCCAACCAAGACTTTGCTGTTTTAAAATTATCAATCGCAATAGATCCCCTTCCACCTGCACCGGTAATATCTCTAATCCATACTTTTTTCCCCAATATGTCAAAAGCGATTTTCAAATCGTCTTCATTATTAAGCATCATCGTCTCTGGTTGTTTGATTCCTGCTTTTTTCCAAAACTTAAATGAATCGAATTTATTTTGACAGATTTCAACTGTTTCTTTTTTTGGGAGATATGTTTTTATATGAAGTTTATCTCTCAATCTAGAAATCTGCAACATTTCCACATCATTTTGTATGTGAATGAATTCAAGGTTATGTTTCTCAATAATATGGTTTAGAACATCAATATAGTCCGGCTCACTTGCTTTTGGAACCAAATATTTTAAATCAGTTTCGGCTCGCGCCAGGTAAAATTTATCGCAATCAACACCTACCAAAAAAAAATTCTCTTTGGCCGCCCTCAGAGATCTAACAAAATTTGTTGAAGGACTTCCGCCAGCACCAGTAACAAGTATTCGCTTCATAATCTCCCCACTATTTTAAACGCTCAATCCCATTTATAAACCTTTCTTTCTTTACCATATATAAGTAGTGATTATTACTATGGCTATATGCTTTAAATATAGTAATACGGCACGATACCTTGTTTAGTATCATATGTTTTGGCTAACTGTGGCTGCTTATTAGTGACATCATTGAAGTTGAATGTTCCGCCTTTTTTCAGCACAATATGTATTGGAACAAGCTGTTTATTAAGTTCCATAAGTCCTATCAGATCAATTTTATAATTATTTTTGATATAAACCCAGAGAGGATCTTTCCCTTCCAGTTTATTCATTTCAGATACGCCGATATATATATAATTAATATTGAAAACTTGTTCTTTGCGTTTAAATTCCTCCAAAGTGCTTGAAAATCCGCAACGGTGTTTCGAATAAGAACAAACAGCCAAGTCCTGCGCATGCGTCGCTGCGCCGAGTCTTTCTTCTGAGTTTAATCTCGTTTTAAGATACTCCCCAATAAAATCCTGGCCATAAAAATTCGTGCTCCAAACTCTGTCATTTGCTGCCTGCATCGAAGGAACAGCCAAAACAATTAGAAGGACAGGAACATAGACTGCAAACTTATTGCCGGATATTTGCTTCAATAACGTCCCTAAGCAGAATAAGAAATATGCACTCAAAATACAAATTAAAGGTAAAAAAGGCATTTGATAATATGAATGCCCGCCAATCTTGGCTGCCATTAAATCAGCATATATGAAAATTGAAACAACGTATCCAATTAAAAATTTTGAAAATCTGGTTCTGTATTTCAAGAGAGCGAATGCGAAACCGAATATTGCAAACCACACGAACCACATAGTATAATTATCATTAAAATAAGAAATCAATGACGGCCATCTTGTTTTCCAGTAGCCGGAACTAAAAATCCTGAATATATCGATTAAATATCCGACTTTTGCCCTGTCTGTAACGGTTAATTCATAAACCAATGTAGTTATTATTCCCGGAACAATTCCATAAAACAGGTACTTCACATCGCTCCAAAATTCTTTCGGATGATATTTAAATTTGTCTTTCATTTCTCTGAATGGAAAAATAAAGAACAGAGGAACTGCAATTATTCCGAATGTGTATTTAAGCCCCCACGCAATTGAAAAAGAAAAACCAGAATACATCAAATTTTTTCTTTCTTTGAAATCAATCCATCTTATAAAGAAATAAGCAGTAAGGAGCATTAAAAATAAACCAGGACTTTCCGGCTGAACATTTCTTCCGAAATAAATGCCAAGCGGCATTATCGTTATTAAAAAACTGCTGAGAAGAGATAAATATTCATTTGAAGTGAGTCGTTTGACAACAAGATAAGTCATTAAAATCGAACCTAGCATAAAAAATATCATAAATAATCTTGGAAGCCATATGCTTTCTCCGAAGATAATCCAAAGTCCGGCGGTTAAATATGAGACATAAGGGACTTCTGCATATTCTTCGTGATACGCATTTCCTTCGTCAAATCCTGAAAAGGCAAACGCCTGTTTATGCAGCCAATTTCCGTCAGTTTTGAAGAAATAAGCCTCGTCAAGATACTCATTTTCTTTCATATTATGATAGCCTATTGAAGGATAATTTAAATGATAAATACGAAGATATAATCCTAATAGCAAAAATAAGATAAGAATGGCATAAACTAAATTGCTTTTTTTGATGCCAAAACTATCTTTTTTCTCCACAGATGACCTCTATATAAAAAGAAGAAGCGCTGTTTAAAAAGATTTCTAATGAATTGACAATGTCTAATGATAGGTAAGTTTTTAAATACCCGTTAAACCTTGCTATTAATGGGAGTGAATGATACCAATAAAGAAGAGTTAGAGTTAAAATTCAAAACTGATTTCTTTAAAAAAGTAAGATTAGAGTTTGTTCTGCTTGTAATATTCGCGATTATTTTATTAAAATTTATTTCGGTTTTTGACGGAGGATTGTTAGCACATCCCGCCCCGTACAACCACCTCGCCGGAGATATGTTCAACATTGGTATTTATGCTGATTTTGTCAAATACGAAAACGATCTTGCGACACTGCCATTTTATTTATCGCAGGGGGTGAAAAATGTAGTCAATATCTTCTCAATGACGGGTCCCATTATTACCGCGCAATTGTCACAGTTTACAGGAATTGAATCATATGACTTTACCATGCACATCAGTCTTTTATTCATAATATTATCAACTGCAATACTCTATATATTTTTAAGGAAAATTGATAATAAATTGGCATTGCTTTCTTTGCCACTAAGCCTTCTTGTCTTCAAATGGCCATTCCAGTATGCTATAACATGGGGAATGCACATGTCAAATGTAAACATGATCTTCATTGTTGTTTCACTGTTCTGCTTATTTTACCTGGATAAAAAATATATTTTCATAGTTCTTGGGATAATGAACGGAGCTGGATTTTTGTCGCATGCAAGGGAAACTCTAATGTTTAATACAGGAGTCGCGCTTTACTTTTTAGTAAGATTGATAAAAGAAAAAATACTGATAAATTTAGCAAAAAATCCTGCAAGCATTAAAAATTACTTAAAAGAGAATACAACAATAATTTCTCTCAAAAACTATATCTATTCAGTGCCGGTAATGCTTATATTTATGTACAGATATTTTCCAATCCTCGGCTCATTCTTATACAGAAAAAGTACGACCCTCCTTTATGGCACAAATCAATTATTTGCTTATTTGCCGCAGACTAAAACAGTATCACCAAACGTGTTTCATCATGTGTTTTTTCCTCATTTCTTGTTTTATCAATATCTCCTTGTAATAGGACTGATTGCTGCTATTTACTTCTTAATCTTCAAAAACAATCGAACAGCTGACATAATTCTCTCATTTAGCATAATGATTCTTGCTAACGGGTTTTTCAGCATATTTGGGAACAAAACTGCACAAATAAGGCACCTTTGGCCAGTTCTTTTAATTCCGTTAGTCGGATTATCATTATACATGCTGAATTCTTATCTCAAAAAGGCAACGAAAGAAAAATCCAGCAACCTGCTGTTTGCTGCCATGTTCTTAGGCATTATAATAATAACGGCAATTTATTTCACACCGGAGTCAACATCTGACTACCCTTTTTCAGACCCATATACATGGGACGCTATTAAATGGATAAGATTGAATGTGGAAAATGATGCAAAAACCCTGATTTTATTTGGAGACAGGCATAATCAAGAAACAATGTTTTATCTTACTTTGAAAAACCAGTTTAGAACAAATCGTGACAAATATTTTGAACAAATATCTAAAAATATAATAAGCTCAAAAGTAATCACACAAGGAGTGATTTTTGGAGAATTTTACGTACGGGTAAATAACACTATTGTTGAGAAAGACAGATCAATCTTTAGCAATGTGAAAGAATCGCTATGTGACTATAACTATATTTATTCTGACAAATACAGTCAAATACCGCAAGTACAAACATACGTAATAAAATCATTAGAAAAACTAATTAAGGAAAATAATTTTGTTGTCGTATATCAAAATGATTTGGTCGTCATCCTTAAGAATAATGATATCGGCGGAATATGTTTTGAGGACGAGGTGCTTTTATGAATCATGAAATAAGGAAAATAATTTTGAAAGAACTGAAAATAATCGGACTGATGTTTGTTTTATTTTATTTAATGTTCCAAATTCATTATTATAAAGAAAATTTGTTTATTATACTAAAAATAGCAATAGCCCATTTCTATCTGTTTATTATCCCGGGATATTCTCTATGTTTGATGTTTTATGACAAAATTGAAAGATTAGATAGACTGGTACTTGGAATTGGAGTTGGGTATGGTCTTCAACCATTTTTACTTTATGCAATAAACGATATAACTAGAATCAACGTGATGAGATATAATATTTATGTATCTGGAGCATTAATCATGATTGGAGTTTTAATGTTAAAATACACAATTTTAGATAAAAAATAATTATTCTCGTTTCATTTTAGTTAAAAGAGAAAATGCAACTTTTGTCTGAACTATAAAATCTTCAAGAGAACCTAGTTGCTTAATTCGTTTAAATATATAAGATGGTCTGAAGAAAAATTTTCGTGTTGCCCTATTTTTCAATCGCCACATATCCTCTTTCGAAAGTTTATCCGTTTCCATTATAGGATATTGTGCTGAATCCGAAAATACATCATTCTTGAATTTTTTGTCAATCCAGCCATTTTCAATCGCCTCATCTCGCATTGCACTACCCAGATAAGGCGACGCTATTGCAAAATCGGCATAATCTGGATCTAATTTTATGCTAAAATCAATCGTTTTATTGACGCTTTCTTCATCTTCGCCCGGCAACCCAAGAATAAAATGCGCAAGTACGCTTATTCCTAATTTTTTACATGTACTAACTGTTTTTTCAATTCTTTCAATAGTTATTCCTTTAGCATATTTATCCAAAATTCTTTGATCTCCATTTTCAATGCCAAATAGTAGCGTTTGACAACCTGATTTTTTCATCAGGGTCAAAAGTTCTTCATCAACTTCATCGACTTTGGATAAAGCATGCCAAGCAAAATTAAATTTCTCTTCAACCATTCTTTCACATAGTTTTTTTAAATTGGGTTTATTGATTGAGATACTGTAATCCATAAATCTTATTTCCCTGATTCCGAGGGATTTTATATATCTCATTTCTTCGATTGTATTTTCTACATCTCGATATGTATACAGAGGGACACCTTGTCCATAAGGACAAAACTTGCATCGGTGTACACAACCGAGAGAGAATAGCATGTTCGTAAAAGGGTAATGCCTTATCAATGGAAGTTTGTAAGATTTAATGGGAAATAATTCATGCCGTGGAACGGGATAGGAGAATGTTCTATTTTTCGGGGGAACAATTCCTCCATTTATTATTTGATTATTTTTTCTATAAATAACGTTATTGATTTTTCCAGTCGGGTTAGACAAATATGTCAAAATATCATCTGTTGTAAAATCCAGCAAGATTGCATCCAAAAATTTGCTTTCTTTTATTGTTTTTTCTCCCAAATGTAAAAAAAATCCTCCGATACCAATGATGTCTATACTTTTTTTATATTGTTTAATTTTTTTTATAAATGCAAAATCCTCTCGCCACGAAGCAACACCTGTCAAAAAAATCAAAGTATCTACATCTAATTTTTTTATTTGGTTGAGACAATCCTGTTTGGGCATCCTATTCACCATCGCGTCTAGAACGTGAATATCGTGCTTTCCATAAAGAATTCCACTAAGACAAAGCAAATCCATTGGTGGCCAAGAATAGTTCCCTTTGGTTGTCCCGCTACAAAAAGTATCTCGATTATATTGTTTAGAACCGGGGGGGTTTAATAACAAAATTTTTTTTTCTCCTTGCATAGTCTCCATAAAATGTTACTTATCACACCCATTTATAAATTTTATGCTCATCTAGTTCATTATTTTTTTCGAGAGTTGCTTTACTTTTATATCTTCATTATATTTCGTAAATAGATCCCTTTCAAAATCAAAATCAAAATCTCTTTTTTTCCATTTTTGCTCCGCTTGAGTTTTTAAAAATTGAAATAATGTTTTTTCAAATTCCGTTCTGGAATAATCTTTTTCATTTAGATAAAGAATCAAAGTCATATAATAAATATTCAAGGCCTGTCTACTAGTTTTATTATTCATCCAAGGCATGTTGACTGTATTCAAGCTAAAGGTAGACCATTCTTCAAAACTTTTTGGATCAGTATACTTTCTATACTTTTGGGCGAATCTATAAAGGTCAGTCCCGGGGTTCGCGGTACATATAAAAAAAGGGGTAATTTCTGCTTTCTTATTGATCTTTTTAAGTTTATCTGCCAAGTTCATCGATGCTAAAATTTCTTTTTTTGTTTCTCTAGGAAAACCAGTCATAAACGAATAAAATGGTTTTATATTAGATTTTGCAATAAGTCTTGCGGCTCTCAAAGCATCCTTAGTCGTACTATCTTTATTTAAAAATTTAAGAATTCTCTTTGAAGCACTTTCTACTCCAAAAAAGAGGGAGTCGCAAGAAACTTGCAGGATGTCTACCATCTCTTTATCAATATATTCTGAACGAATTGCGGTGTGCCATGTCATTTTATATGATTTCATAAATTCGGAAATTTCTTTTATTCTCCCTTTATTTCTGTCGAGATTGTCGCTTAAAAGAGTGATGTGGTTCAATGATGGGAAAAATCTCTTCAAAGTTTCTATTTCTTCTTTTATTTTATCAATTGATTTGATTCTGTATTTCCTTTGATTAAATGAGGTATTGTAACAAAATGTACAGCGATGAAGACACCCCCTAGATATTTGAATCTTTCTCCAGGGGTAATAAGCATAAAGAGGTAATGATTTTTTTGTTATCGGTGCTACTGATTGATCCAAATCCATAAAATCTCTTTTTTTATTTATATGTGGCTGCATATTTTTATCTTTCCAACCTAAACCATTGATGGAACTGAATTCCTGTTTTCTGTCTTTTAGGGTTTTCACTAATTCTAATAACGTATATTCTCCTTCACCTATACAGATGAAATCAATAAAATCTTCTTTCAGACATTGGTCAGGCACCAATGACGAATGCACCCCTCCTAAAACTGTTTTAATTTCTGAAGATATTTTCTTAGCCAAAAGCAAAGCTCTTTTTGCTCCAAGTAATTGGTATCCCGTCATTGAAGAAACTGCTAGCAAAAGGGGTTTTTCTTTCAGATAGTTTTCCAAAACATTCAATGGTACTATTCGCTCGTCAAAATAATCTACACTAAATCCTTGATTTTCAAGAAATGCCCCCAAATACAATATTGAAAGCGGCGGCCCGACTGTTTCTGTTTGTTCATTTGTAGGAGTAGGATACACCAAAACAACATCACTCATGACTATGCACCCGATTAGCCATATGTTAAATTCGACAAATCTGACAATAAAATCTTTGTTTTCGTCAAGTTATTCCCTCCATATTTAATGGCACTTAACTCATTTATAAACTTTTCTACGGAGTAGTCAGCGACATAAGTAACGCATGAAATTCTGCGTAAAAATATGTTCTTTCCAAAAGTTTTCTAATGCTTCCTGCATTTTGTCCAACGATGGAAAGTACTGTGACTTTGTCACATTATTTTTAGTTACTTTCCAGCAAGTTTCAATTGGATTTAATTCGGGGGAATATGGAGGGATATGTTCGACAGAAATCCAATCAGAAAACTCTGCAATGAGATTTTTGATACATTGTGTTTTGTGAAATCCCGCGTTGTCTAAAATTAAAACGTACTTTTTTTCTTATCCAATTTCTCAAACAGAGTTCTGAGAAAATGCTTAAATGTAAGGCTATTTTGCGCAATATAAAAATCATAGAAAAACTTATGGTCACTCGTCAGTGCACCAAAAGTTATGAGTTTTTTTGAACTCCAGAAAAATGCGCCTCGTAGCGTTTCTCCGCGAGGGAACCAAATCTTTTTATAAGTTGTTGTTAATTGGAAGCTTGCTTCATCTATTGCTATAATTTCATAGCCCAAATACTCCGTTTCGAGTTTTTTTAAACTCCTCTCGAAATTCAGCAACTTTCACAGGATCATTTTTGATATGCTGGCTACGAGGTGTTATCCTCGAAAAATCAAGTCTGTGAAGAATTCTCTCTACATGGCGCCGTGTGTATTTTTTATGGATTTTCTTTTCAATTATTTCTGAAAATTGTTTAACATCTATCGAGCAGAAATTTTTGTTTGCTGTCACTGCTTCTCTCTTGAATTCTGTTTTGAGTTTTGCAAGCGTTTTTCCCGTCAGCGGTGTAGGTCTTCCGCTTCGAGGCAGATTTTTAACGCTGCCTGTTTTATTATACTTGACAATCAATCTGCTGATAGCTGATTGATTGCACTCAACCAAATCTGCAATTTGCTGTTGAGTTTTTCCTTCGGTGTCCCATTTTAAAATAAGTTCTCGAGTTTGTAAGTTTATCATGACAAAACTAAAGCATAACTAGTATATAAATTATGCGTTATTTTTGTCCTTTACTAGAGTGATAGCGTCTATTAATCGTCATCTTTATATATTGGTACATCTTTCAAAAGATTGGTGATACGAACGGTAAACTGCGATTTTTGCTGGTCTAAACATGTTGTAAGAAAAGGATTTAGAAAAAATATGGTGGTAATCAAACAAAAATACTTTTGCAACGATTGTGAAAAGTGGTTTGTTGTCGATGACGGATTTAAGAGAATGCGGAGCAAACCAGAGCATATTGTTCGTGCTCTGCACGAATATTCTGATGGTGTTTCATTGAAAAAAGTACGTGATCACTTATCACAGCACGATAATGTCAAAGTGACGAAGTGGGCGATCCGACAATGGGTTGTTAGATATTCAAAATTGTTAAAAAAAACGAAACGCGATTCGGCACTCCAACGATTAAAGGGACTGTCCACTACGATGAAAAATATATCGGTGTCCAAAAAACATATTTCTGTGACTTGAATGCTATAGATAATAAAAGAAAATTGCATTAAATTTCTGCGGCAGATAAAAATAAAATGTTATGATCAAATTCTTGAAAGATATAAGAGAAAAAGAAAACTTATAACTTTTGTATGCGACGGATTTAGAAATTACAGGAATGCATACACTAAATTATTTAGCAGAACTGCTAAACTTATTTTTGGGGTTCCAATTGCATATAAAAAATATGGAATGGAGCACAACAATAATCCAATTGAAAGATACAATAGAGAAATCAAAAGAAACAATGCCGCAAGAGGAGCATTCCAGACAAGTGAAGGCTCAGAATCAACAACATCACTGCAAAATATTATCTACAATCATATAACACCGCATGAAACACTCAATGAAAAAACACCTGCTCAGGCGGCAGGAATAGATCTTCTGCTTGGACAGAATAAATTACTCAATCTCATAAAACTAGCCCGAAGGCTGGAGATGATGATAAGATAACGGTATCCAATGGAGTGGGCTTTGGTGAAAAAGTCCGAGCAAAATGGCTTTTAAGTTGTGTAATATTGCCCTCGCGGT
>CAYSZS010000025.1:0-14627 GCA_964435575.1 uncultured Gammaproteobacteria bacterium
GGACTCTCGGGTGCGACTACTCTGTTATCCCCGGGGTAGCTTTTATCCGTTAAGCCCCAACCATTCCACACTGGTTTGGGGGATCACTAAGACCAACTTTCGTTCCTGCTCCAGCCGTCACTGTCGCAGTCAAGCCGGCTTATGCCTTTATACATTCAGTACGATGTCCATCCGTACTAAGCCGACCTTTGTACCCTTGCGTTACCTTTTGGCAAGGTACCGCCCCAGTAAAACTGCCCACCTAGCACTTTCCCTGTCGCCGTGTTCAGGCGACTTAGGTAAGTCTTGCCACGTTCCAAAGGGAGGTATTACACGATTGAGCATGCGCTGCGCGCAAATAGTTAGTTGGTTAGTTAGTTCGTAGTTCATAGTAATTTTTCTTAACTACGAACCATGAACCAATAACTACCTGTGTGCAACGCACACTCTCCCTCCTATTCTGTACAATTGGCTCGCACAAAACAATGCCAAGCTACAGTAAAGCTCCACGGGGTCTTTTTGTCCTGGTGGAAGTAGGCCGCGTCTTCACAGCCAACGCAATTTCGCCGAGTAGAGGCTCGAGACAGTTGCTAACTCGTGACGCCTTTCGTGCAGGTCGTAACTTACACGACAAGGAACTTCGCTCAAAAATAGTTATTAGTAATTAGTGACTAGTGATTAGTCAAAAAAACAACAAACTAACGCTTGTTTTATATTTGCACGCTTTTTTGCAAAACCTTATATCGCTATAAGGATCGGACTATATCATCTCCATCAGATACAAAATTATCTAACTGGAGTCTGACGTATAGTCTCTGAGGATTTTCTTAAATTTTTCTTTAAGAACCTTTCCTGCTGATTATCCGCACCTGTTGCTTTTTTACTCTATTTCAAGAGTAGCACGGGATACACCGGATTTTCCAGCATATAGTCAGATTTTACTACGGCGGCGAATTTTCCACCGTAGGACTCTTATAGTTAAAGCCGCCGTTTACCGGAGCTTGAATTCAGAGCAGTCCGATGTAACATCGGACCACCCATCCTCTTAACTTACCGGCACTGGGCAGGCGTCAGCCCGTATACTTCAGCTTACGCTTTTGCACGGACCTGTGTTTTTGATAAACAGTCGGTTAGCACTCTTTTGTTGTAGTCGCCTTGCGGCGACAGGACATCTTGCGAACTTACGTCCAGATTTTTTGCCGAGTTCCTTGAACCTCTTTCTCTCGCTCACCTTAGTCTTCTCGACCAGCCCACCTGTGTCGGTTTGCGGTACGGCTTACTTTGAATCTCACTGCGAGCCTTTTCTTGTAGATTGAATGGGATGAAATTGTCCTGTTTGCACAAGACTCTGCATCGTTATTCGATTAAACGTATTAGCGGATTTTCCTGCTGACACTATCTTATAACTTACACCCCAAATCGTTATGGGGCTCCAACCATCCTATCCAGTCAACCCCCAGTTCTCGTCCGCAGGACGAGTACGCTGAATAATGCTGAAATTTACGCTGAAAAACGCTGAAAATTCTGCGTCATTCTGCGTATATCTAACTTCCGCATATTTCTGCGCACTTGTCCTACGGACAAGTGGGCGATTCAAAATAAATACTGGAATTTTGACCAGTTATCCATCGGGTACGCCTTTCGGCCTTCCCTTAGGTACCGATTAACCCGCCCTCGACGAACGTCTGGGCGGAATCCTCGGGCATTCGGTGCTCCGGATTCTCACCGGAGTAGTACGCTACTCATACCGGCATTCTCACTTCCATACACTCCACCGTTTTTTACAAAACGACTTCACCGTATATGGAACGCTCCCCTACCATATCGCGCATAGCGCGAAAGATACTAAGATAATAGGATTCTAGTGACCAATCAGAATACAACATTAAAATCTTAACCTTGACTTATCACTTTTATCCTACATTCCTAAAATCCTTCGTGCTACGCACGAAATCTCCAGCTTCGGCATACAGCTTATCCTCGATAAATTTTCGGCGCCCACAACCTCAACCAGTGAGCTGTTACGCTATCTTTAAAGGGTGGCTGCTTCTAAGCCAACCTCCTGGCTGTCTGAGGATGCGAACTTCCTTTGAAACTTAGCTGCAATTTAGAGGCCTTAGCTGAGAGTCTGGGATGTTTCCCTTTCGCCGCATCAGCTTAGCCCGATGCGACTGTTTAGCACGTTAGTGTACATCGTTATTCGGAGTTTGGTTGAAATAACTCGGTTACCCTCGCTATCCCATTCAGTAGCTCTACCACCGATAACACCTGACGTACCACGGTCCCTATAGACCTTTCGGGGAGAACCAGCTATCTCCGGGTTCGTTTGGCATTTTACCGCTATCCACAAGTCATCCGATGATATTGCAACATCAACCGGTTCGGGCCTCCTCCCGCACTTCTGCGGGGTTCACCCTGCTCATGGATAGATCACCCGGTTTCGGGTCTGCCGCTTGGTACTAAACGCTCTATTAAAACTTGGTTTCCCTATGCCTCCCCCCGCACCTAAATAGCATCTGATTTTCCAAAATATGAATCCTAATTTCAATAAACTCAAACTATCCATAGAAAATTTAGCGTTGAAATAAGATAGAACTCAAATCAGGTAATATTTATGCTACTTAGGTGCGGGGTTAAGCTGCACCAAACGACAACTCGCCGGCTCATTCTTCAATAGGCACGCAATCACTCACGCTCCGCGTTCGTTCGATTAGTTATTAGTTATTGGTTCATGGTTCATAGTGAATTTCTTTACCATGAACTCCGAACTATGAACTAACTAACCAAGCGAGTGCGAAGCACGAGCTCTTACGGTTTGTCCGCAAACAGTTTCAGGTTCTATTTCACTGGGCGTCCCGCCCTTCTTTTCGCCTTTCCCTCACGGTACTAGTTCACTATCGGTTGCAAGTCGTATTTAGCCTTGGAGGATGGTTCCCCCAGCTTCTCCCGAAGAGTTTACATCGGGATACTCAGGAATTCCCTAGAGGTCAACTTAATTTTGCATACGAGACTTTCACTCTCTGTGGTCTATCATTCCAGATGGTTCTGCTATTAAGTCAACTCCCACGTTGGGCTCCTACAACCCCCTCGCACGCTGCGCGCAAATAGTTAGTTGGTTAGTTAGTTCATAGTTCATAGTAATTTTTCTTAACTACGAACCATGAACCAATAACTAATAACTACCTGTGTGCAGCGCACAAGGGTTTGGGCTTTTCCGCTTTCGCTCTCCGCTACTGACGGAATATCGATTGATTTCTCTTCCTCGCCCTACTTAGATGTTTCAGTTTGGACGGTTCCCTCTACCACAGTTATGTTCCGATTAAATCGGAACTTTGGCTGTGGAGTTACCAACTATGAAGTTGGTAGGGTTTCCCCATTCGGACACCGCCGGATCAAAGGATCGTGGCTCCTCCCCGACGAATATCGCTACCATGTGCGTCCTTCTTCGGCAACTTGCACCAAGGCATTCACTGTCTGCGTTAATATCAGACTTATACCTCATGCACAGCATGAGCACGCTGAAAGACGCTGAATAAATACGCTGAAAGACGCCGAAAATAGCTTCTGCTAACTTTAGTAAAATTTAAGCTATTTAATTCCGCGTTCTTCGGCGTAAATATCTGCGTGATTCCGCGCACTCGTGCTGCACACGAGTGGCCTTACTTTCCTCATGAAGTTAAGCATTAGCTCACTTCATGGTCTTCAGATTTCAAAGTGCGAATATAAAATAGTTATTAGTTAATAGTGATTAGTGATTAGAAAAGACTAATAACCAACTGCCATTAACTAACTACTAAACGGGTGGACCTGGGCGGGGTCGAACCGCCTACCTCCTCATTGCAAATGAGGTGTTCAAACCAGTTAAACTTCAGGCCCTTAATACCTTCGATAAACCAAACCCTCCGCAACTTACCTCTCACCTTTACGCCCTTCGGGCTAGAACTATTCGTTCACGGCTCGAGGAGCATTCGCAGGAGGGTCGTTTTGCTATTTTTAAATTTTAAAGTTGTAAAACGAAAAAATCCCGCTTTAAGGCGGGATTACCTAATGAACCCAATATTCCCGTTCAAAACCCACACAATGCCTGCGTGTTATGGATTAAAATTATCTTTTGGATTCTCATTAAGTAAACTGCCTAAAAAAGTAAAAAGAATTATATTACAATGCGCCATACCGCGTCAACGGGGAAAAAACGAGTGGGCCGTCCTGGGATCGAACCAAAGACCTCTTACTTATGACGCAACACAGTTACGACATGTTAGCTTTCAGCTGCCATAGCGAAAACATGCGTACTCTTGCGGTCACTCTTTTTTGTGGGCACGGATAGAATCGAACTATCTACTTCTTACTTATCAGGTAAGCGTTCTACCAGTGAACTACGTGCCCCCGTATGCAAGTTTTCGATATGTCAAACTTCGTTTGTCATCAGGAAAGCGGCAAGTCTGACTTGCCTGGGACGCCTGACGTGCTGTTTTACCAGTGAACTACGCACCCAAACACGATTAATTTATCACAAATCCCGATATTTCTCAATCTAAATCCCGTGTGTTTTGAGCTTTGGATTTGATAAGCGAGTTCAATGAGTTGCAAAAACTCGCCCCTTCAAGTGTTTGAAGGTAAGCTTTTTGCATTTACGGGCGAAGAAAATTCAACTCGAAAAACACTAGGGCGTCCTTTCTTGGTTCATTCTTTAGACGAGTAAAGAATGAACATTTAATAAATAAGGTGTAACATTTATAAATCAATAATTATTTTCTGATTTCCTAAGTTATAATAATAATCATGGACGGATTGATAACCCTTTCCTTGAAGCTTCCTCGAAATACAGAAGTCACGCCTGAAGCTGCCAAAACTTTCCTGGCAGCTTTGACTCAGATAAATTATGTATCCAGTTTAAACAAGCTTCTAGGCAAAAAACCTCCGGCTTTTGCTCTGGAAATTGCACTTATAAATCAACAGATTTTTTTTCTAGTCACTTGTCACTTGTCACTTGTCACTTTTATCGAATCCCAAATCCGCTCAAATTACCCCTTAGCAATTATCAAAAAAGTTGACGACCCTTTGGAAAATCAAAAGCTTGAGATTCTTTACCTTAAACTTACGAAAGGAAGTTTTTATCCGATACAAACTTACGCTAACTTCCAAGATGTGGATCCCTTGTCATCAATTCTTTCTGTTCTTTCAAAAGGAGGGCCGGATGAAATCGTAATAATTCAAATAGCGCTGGAGTCGATAACACCTGGCTGGCAGACACAGGGAGCACTCTTTGCCGAAAAAGGTACTAAAAATGCTGATGGAACTTATTCCCAAAGAACGGACGCAAGTATTATTAAGGAGAAAATTTCTTACCCAGGGTTCAGGGCTACTTTAAGAATAGCAGGCAATACGAATAAAACCCTGAAAGAGATCACTTCAACCTTCGGAGTCGTAGCCCGTGCCGACGCAAATTCTTTTTCGACTATAACACCCAATCGCTTTAATAAAATAAAGGAACTAAACGCCCTAAAAAACAGACGCGTATCGGATAAGCAGGTCTTAAATATTATTGAACTGGCAACTTTATGGCACTTACCTAGCGAAAAAATAAAGGTTCCGGGAATTACCTGGGGAACATCCGTACTTTCAGAGCCTCCCGAAAAGCTTCCCGTTTCTGAAGCGCTTACTGATGAAGAAAAAAGAAAAATTAATTTTTTTGCTAAAACCCTTTATAAAAACAAAGAAACAATTTTCGGCATAAAGACTCCCGACAGACTCCGTCACATCTGGACAGTCGGAAAGACCGGGACCGGAAAATCGACCATGATTGCCAATATGGCGATTGACGATTTTAAAAAAGGCAGAGGCGTTGCCGTAATTGATCCGCACGGAGACCTTTGCGACGATATTTTGGACTACATTCCTGCATCAAGAATCAATGACACAATTTACTTTAACCCGGCCGACCGAGACTTCCCTATTGTTTTAAACCCTTTGGAAGTCACCAATCGCGAGGAGGCGGAACTCGTCGCATCAGGTTTAATGAGCATTTTTACCAAAATTTGGGAAAATGTTTGGTCTGCCAGAATGGAATACATTTTAAGAAACTCATTTTTAACTCTGACCGAAATCCCCAATTCGACTTTGGCCGACGTTTTAAAAATGCTGGCAAACCAATCTTACCGTAATAAAATTGTTGCCAAATTAAATGATCCTTCGCTTATACACTTTTGGAAAGAAGAATTTGATAAAATGCCGGAAAGACTTCAGAAAGAAGCAATTGCACCCATTCAAAATAAAGTCGGACAATTCGTCACTTCTCCATTGATAAGGCGCATCATTGGCACGCCTAAATCAACAATTTCTCTTGATGAAATAATCAACGGCCAAAAAATTCTTATCGCTAACCTTTCCCAGGGACGCCTTGGTGAGGATAACTCGTCACTACTCGGTGCAATGCTTATCACAAAGTTTCAGTTAGCATCAATGCGACGAGTCAACATTCCCAAAGAAAAACGTATCCCCTTTTACCTTTATGTTGACGAGTTCCAAAATTTTGCGACCGACTCATTCATAAAAATACTCTCCGAGGCCCGAAAATTCGGACTGGCACTGACCCTTGCCAATCAATACATGGCTCAAGTTCCTGAGTACGTCCAAAAAGCAATTTTGGGAAATGTCGGAACTTTAATTTCTTTTGCAGTTGGCGCCGAGGATGCTCAAATAATTCATAAAGAATACGCCGAAGTCTTTTCCCAAAACGATTTGGTCAATTTGCAGAATTTCCAGATTGCGCTAAAACTCACGGTCGACGGTGTTGCGACAAGACCTTTCCTGGCCAACACCCTCCCCCTTCCGGTCTCCCGAAATCAGAATAAAGATAAAGTCATCCGGGTTTCAAGGGAAAGATATGCCAAGAAAGTCAAAATAGATATAGGAAATAAGATGTCAGATGTAGGAGTTAAGCCAGAACTTGAACTTAGCCAAGACGAATCTGAAAGGACAGTTTTTGAAGACAAGTAATTAATCTTCATGAGCGATATTAAAGATAGAGAAGCTAATAATTTTCATTACGAAGAAATTATCAACGGCAGTGAAACCCGCATACTTACACTCCGGGATCTAACACCCTCAACCATTAAAAGGATTGCTGCGGTTTCTTTGGAAGGGCCTGATGAAAATACTGATGTAGGTCATGCATTTGCGAGAAGGTATGGCACAAGAGAATTTCTTACATATCTTGCAACAATGCCACTCAACACCCCGATAAAATTTACAGAATCAACAGTCGGACTTCATTTTCCAAAACCAAAGGAGGATCCATTTTCTGCAAAAGCAACTACTATTAACACTTTCAATTCCAAACAAGAATTTCTCAGAGGACACGCGAATGATATGGCTTTCTTAACTAACCGTTTATTAGGTAGGGTTCCTATAGAAAACTTGAGAGTGTTTTTACCTTCCTGGATTATTGGGGTGAATCAGATAACCAGCGCAAGTCCCGCAGATAGGAATAAGGAGATAGACACGATGATCGGCGAACAGGGGTGGATTGTAGGATTTTTGGGAATGGCTGCAAGCGGAATGGAAGAAAAGGAAATTCTTAAATATTTCGAAATATTTGAAAGAGATTATGGTGTAAAAACGCTAAAAAAAGGTTGGCTTACAGATTCTAAAGGAATTAATCAACTTCCAAATATTATTAAAAGTACTCCTAAATTCCAGGGTGTTAGGTTAGACTTCGACACACTCAATGAAATTGAAAGAAATATAGACTTTCTATATAAAATATTACCGGAAAAAAACCTCCCCCCATTAGATCCGAGGGAGATACGCGAACGCGCACCTATTATTATCAAAATAGGCAGTATCATTTTTGTATTACCTTCAGAGCAGGAATATAATATACGCGAGGCTGTTCAGGCTGGCAGAAATAAGGCAGACATCCACCGGACACCAAAGATTTCTGAACCTAGTGGCAAAATTTATATCGATCGTTTTATTACCGTATATCCTGATATCGAAGAAGTTGAATTTTACCCATTTGTCCCCTTTAAAGTCTATGATAAAGAAGCAGGACATTAATTAGCAAAGATCATTACTATCTGAATTTGTGAAAAGTGATGTGAAAACTCTTGTTTAGCTTCAATGTACCGACGATAGATGTAAGATATTAGATATGGGATATAAGAATCACCTCAGATTTCTTCTGAAGGTGAAAAGTCTCTTACATAGAATCTTGTACCGCTCCTTTAAAGGATTGGTTTCGACTTTTGGAAAATTAATCTCAATAATATCTAGAAGTGCCAATACTTCATTACACGAGCCTAGTGATATCGACAGAAATTGACCAAAATCAGCTTTCGTTCTTCTGCCATAGCCTTCTGATATATTCGCGCAAACTGATATCGAAGCACGCTTAATTTGATCACAAAGCGAATATTCATGCTTTAGGTTATAATTCCTGCATAATAAAAACACTTCCCTAGTAAGTAGTAATGCTTCTTTATAAACCTCAATATCCTCTATACTTTTCGCTTCCGTCATACTTTTTACCTACTTCTTACATCTAATATCTTATATCAATTTCTGACATCTTAAATCCTATATCTTACTTCTTTTTCTGCAAGCAGAAAAACTTGACTTCTATCACTTTCTATGTTATAGTGCCAATACTCTAGGATAGATTTATCTAGTATATTCTTGGGTAATCTACAATCATCTGAAGTGATTGTAGTAAAGCTTTAGAGGTAAAGTAGTTAGTTGGTTAGTTCGTTACTTAGTTACTTTGTAAGAATTGACCAATTAAAAGGTTAATCAAATTTGATTAACCGTCGACGGTTTGTATCAAAGCCGCGGCCTCTAAAGCCGCGGCTTTTTTTGTTATACAACTCTTTTACATATTAATAGCATAACAACCCTCCAGCAAACGCATCTCGAGGCGTGAACGAATAGTTCATGAAGTAGCCGAGTGCGAAGATAAGGAGGGTGTTGCACATTAATTTTTTAGTAGTTAGTGAAGAGTGTTTGGCCTCCGGCTCAGAGAGCCTCTGGCTCGGAGAGTGAAAATTGCTAAACACTTTCCACTGGCTATTAATGCCAGTCCTGCCCGCAATGCTTTGCATAGCAATGCAGGCGGGTGCTTTAGAGGACATAACTCTTAAGGCAGTACTTCGACAACTTAGGTTATAACCCTGAGCGAAGTCGAAGGGCTCTTTAACAAATTGGTTGAATATCTAAACTCTTGTGGAGGGAACTTTGGAAATACGGGATTATTAAATGCTAGACTTAACTAATGAAGCCCTTTCCTGTAAAAACCGAAAAACTTGCCGGTTCTAGCGACCAGGAAGTAATCAAGAAAGCAAAAGATTATTTCAAGGCAGTTGAGCGAAAAACCAAAAGGCAACCTTATATAAGAAGCGCCTATTTCGGCAAACAAAAAATTTTCTTTACTTACTTCTGGAAACATCTTTACCAGAAGCCACCGAGAGAAAGACGAAGAAGATTACAATTTTTTCCCTGTGCATTAGAACTAATTCAAAAATGTAGAAATGCACCTGAATCAATGATAAATGTGAGTAAGGAAATAGAAATTCTTCATCGATTTAGAGGAGTTACAAAGGACAAACAAGTGTTCTTTGTCCAAATCAAAGAAAATAGAAAAACAGACAGAAAAGAATTTATGTCTGTTTTCCCCGAAAAGTAAAAATCCTCCGCTGTGAGGCTCAAAGACCTGCCGCCGAGGATTTTCTAAGTAAATATTACCACAGACAATAAATTTGTCAACTAAAAAATGCTCAAGCCGAGTTTGACTCGGCTCCAAAGTTCCCTTCACAAGGAACAATAAGGGTTAGGGGTAAAATAAACCTCCTTTGAAGTTTAACCTCTTTAGTGGAGGGTACAGAGATGGGAATTAGATGTAAGTTACTAGATGTAAGATGTAAGCTTGATTACTTTATTTTTTAATTCTTTTATCCTACATCCTACTTCTTAATTCTAATTTCCGTTTCTCTACCCTCTATTATTGGGGTACTTTGTTGAAGCGCACCAACTCCAAAAACGTGTGAGTTTAGGATTTCCTCGACCTAGTCGGGATCTCAAACCTCAATGCGCCAGTAGGTGATATGGCCGTCTTCATTAGTCCGAGCACAAGTTGCCTCGAACTATCGGGATAGTAACCCGGCAAAGGAAACAACTTAGGGCACTCGCGCTCTACTTTTTGTCTTCGGCTTATTAAAACCGAAACATTTAGTTAAGGCCAAGTCGGCCAAGCGAGAAATCGGATCTGGAGGAGATCGAAATCGTTGACTTCGAATCCCCTGAATAAGCGGATTACGAAGGAGATTAGTCAAGCTTTGCTTGACAATCGGTCAAATCCAGTTCAAACCAGATGCCGCATGGTATCTGGAAATTTCTTCAATGGAGGTTTTGAATGGACGCAAAAAAGTCCAATCTGGCTATCTGGGCCCTCGTTGGAGCCGTGCTCTTTTTAGCACTGGCAGTTTGGTTTCGGCCTACTACTCCGGCGGTTACGGACCAATCCTCGCAGGATGAGTATCTAGCGAGAATCGTTGAGGCTCAGGAGCGTCAAGCGGACGCCCTTGAGCGTATTGCAGACTGTGTTTGCAACGGCGCATCTTGCGACGAACCCAGGTTTGAGACGAGTCTCGCTTCCGAAGGGGATCCTGAGTTACCTACGGCAACTCTAGTTCCAACTAAGACGCAACCGGCGCCCACGGCAACGAAGCCAGCCCCGACTGCAACACAACCCGCTCCGACGAGCACGAAACCGGCGCCCACGGCAACGAAGCCAGCCCCGACTGCAACACAACCCGCTCCGACGAGCACACCGCAACCGACAGCGACTGTCGCTCCTCCCGAACCAACCGAAAGCGGTTCATGGTGGCACCACTATATAAGTGAAGGGAACAGCAAAAGGCGCTGTGAACAACACTTTTTTAAGAATAGTGGTCCCAACCCAAGGAGTGATTGGTCGCCAGGGCCCTGCCCGTAATTCAACCAAAGGGGCGGTCAGCACCCCACATTCGAGCAGGAGCTCGAAAGTGGAAGGGTACCGCCCCCTTCTCCCCTTTTTGTTTCCGAGTCTAACTCGGTTCGGGAGATCATCCGAAGCTTCATGCGGAGGATGAAAAAACAAAAAAACGCCGTTTCGGACAAAAAGGTCCGGAAACGAAGTCAGCTGATCGTGCTGACCGGCGTCCTTCTTTTGTAAGGAATCAGTTGCCTTCTCCTCTGGGAGAACTAAGGCGATTGAAGCCAAACAATTGAAGGTAGCGGGATTTAGGTCTCGAGTTTTTTGAAGGAGTTGGAAACCTGCCAAGGTTTCTTTAAGCACAGCAATGTGCCCTCTCTCTAATAAAAAATCCGAACCCCCTAAATCCCCGCAATAGTAATTTCAGCCAAAGGCTGACTGATGAATCCTCCACATTCGCGTAAACCGAAAGTGGCAGGATGAAATTACTAACACATTAACAATAAAATTAATCCCGTGTGTTTTGAGCTTTGGATTTTATGAGCGAGTTCAAGTACGGCAAAAACTCGCCCCTCAAAGTGTTTTGAGGTAAGTTTTTTGCATTTACGAGTGAAGAAAATTCAACTCGAAAAACACTAGGGTGTACTTTCTTGATTACTTCTTTGTACAAGCAAAGAAGTAATAATGTTCGCACTTTTACAATTTAAAAATGATATAGCATCTTCCGTGAACTTTAAGTTCACGGCTCCGCGCCTAAGCGAAGATGATATACCAGGTTCAATTCATCCATATTCGATTACGAACATGGTTTTCTTGAAATCTGCTATAATCAGGTTATGCAAAAGAAAGTTTTAAATTATAGAGTAATAATTGAACCTGAAAAATATCCAAACGGAAACAAAGTCTACAACGCCTTTTGCCCAACTTTGGGTGTTACCGACTATGGAAATTCTGTCGAGGAAGTTCTGGAAAGCATTAAAGATGGAATTCTTTTGGCGATCGAAGTTCTTGCAAAGGAAAGGCAAGAAATTCCAACCGACATATTGGAGGAACAAATTGTAACTTCAACAAAGGTTGAATTGCCGGAAAAAATCAAAGCGTCTTTTGCTTGAAGCATGTCCAAACTGCCTCGCAATATTAAACCCAAAAGACTTATCATACTTCTCAGAAGACTAGGGTTTAAAGAGATAGGAAAAAGAGGATCCCATTTCCGACTAAAACATCCTGACGGCAGATGGACACAAGTTGCAGTTCATCCAAAGCCAATTCCTCAAGGAACCTTAAGAAAAATACTCAATCAGACCAAACTTACCGGAAAAGATTTAGAAAAAATTAAGTAGATACCGCTAATGTATTCAAAGGCGTGGGGGTAAACTAAAAAACCTCTAAAGCAACTTTGCCGCCCCGAGGTTAAATTCGGGGAAGCGAAGTCAGGATGTTTACCCCCACACTTTTGGGTATCATTTTGCCATCAAAAAACCCCGAGTTTTACCTCGGGGTTTTTTGTGTATTTAAATTTACTAATATAGGATATTTTGCTAAAATTCAGCAATCCTAAGTCAGACTGAGGGGGTTACACCCTAAAATTATCTCTGCGCTTTCCAATGATATTCAAACCTAAAGTCGGATGAGAAATGAAAAACTAAATCCGTTATCAAGAAGAGATTTTATTAAAGCAGGTTTGGCGTCGATCTCTGGTTTTGCTCTGAGCTTGGCTATTTCGGGCTGTGAAGCGGGAAAATCAAGCGTTGAACTGCTCTACCCGGAGCTTTTGGATTTCGAGGCAGCCCAAGCCTGGACGCTATCTTCACCCGAAACTCAACCCATTGAACTAGTGAATTATTCACCATTATTAGTATCGGATATTGGAAATTTACTTGAACTTCATTCTCACTTTATCTCTCTTACAGAAAGGCGCTTACGAATTAGTTATCCACCGGAAAGTAATAAAGAGGATCGAATTCTGACTCCGGAAACAAGAGTAGGCAGAAGCTTAATAGCTTTGGTACCAAATTATATCCCTCAGCCGACCGGTTTTGACTCTTTGAGTCCCGATCAAAACATATCCACAACAATAATAAACTATAACGATCAATTAACAATAGTTCGACCAAGTACGGAAATAAACGAAAAAACTAAATTAGAAACAAATGGCCTCATAGCCACAGCCTTAGGATTTAATCTCTTCGACGCACATACTCCAAATAATATCTATTATCAATCCGAGGATACTATCATTGCTTGGGCTTTTGGCTTTGTTTATATAGCCAAATTAACTTCGCTTGACTACCAAACCTTTACGGAACGCCTGGATTTTGAAAATGGTTCAATAAATTCCTCTCAACCCGAATACATTCTTCCAAAAATTGATGAAGAAATCTTTGATAAGTTCCCAGACAAACCAATTATAAAGATTTAGGAAATTTTTTAACGAAGTCTCCCTAGTTTGCTTTTAAGCCGCGATTTTCGTTCGCGGATTCTAAGCAACTTATCCAAAATATGGCTGGAAGCAGAACCTATATTGCCGGTATCTTGCAAATCCCGTTTTGTTTAACCTCTAAACAACGATCTTAAAAAGAGGGGGGTAATTTTCACTACTCCTTAGAAAGGAGGTGATCCATCCGCTCCTTCCAGAACGGATACCTTGTTCATGCTCGCCCCGTTATTTCCAACGGAAATTTTCGGGGTTTATTCCCTGTCTTTCGAACAACGAACCATTTGGTTCATCGCCGTGTACCGAATGGTACGCGGGGGCATGGACTATATCTTCATCCGCAATATTGAAAGTTTTTCCGGATGATTGGAGTCAATAATCGTAGCAAAGTCTTTATATGATTTCGCTCTGATAAAAAACCTCCAATAATCAGGATCTACTTTTTTACTTGGATTGTGAATTACTCCACTTTCAATTCCCAATTCGGCTAAATACTTCTTTATCTTCAAAAGAACTGTTTTATTCTTCTGACAGAAATACAAGTAAAATCTAACCTGAGAATGCTTTGCCATTCCGCCTTCAGCGTCGAAAAACCCCCGTATAAAATCAAGCTTATCTTTTCTTGTTTTAATTCTAAAACTTCTTAACAGATCTTTGGAAAATTCAATAATCCAAAGATTACGATTTTTTCCTTCTTTATATATCCAAGCTTTTCTACCAAGATCCTTTATTCCCTGTTGAATAATACCAGCGAATAATTCGCTCTTGGTAGCTATACGGTAGGTCGTTCTTCTTACTGTGGCATCGTGCAAAAGACCAAATAAATATGCTTTCGAAATTTGCGGAGCCAGCGTGTAGTCTCTACGGAGTCCCACTCGACTTCGCTCGTGGCTATGGCCCTGAGCTTTGTCGAAGGGTTCCCTCGGTATTACCATCAACATTAAGAATATAAGATTAAAAGAATTTAGAGAATAATCACTATTCTCTCCAGTTCTTTATTCCTTTACTCCTAAGTTGTAAAGGCTTCACCGATACAGCTGGATTTTACAAGGAAATTACTTTCCTAGGTCGCAACAAATGCAGAATGCATTTACGACTTAATTCTTGTCGCTGGTCTCACCTTGCCCCGATACTATCGGGATTCGGGTGCTACCAACTTCACTAACTTGACGGATTGCGCTTCATTGAGGTTATTGCGCGTTCCCACCCGGCGAGCGGCTTTCCCGCACCGGGCGAGCCGTAATG
>CAYSZS010000026.1:0-11538 GCA_964435575.1 uncultured Gammaproteobacteria bacterium
TTTTGGCTAAAACTTTTTCCGACAACATCTTCGCGATAAACATTTGTAGTCCCGTCTAAAACTTGATAAGTCGGAGTGATATTTTTTGTATCCACATCCTGAAGTATTTCCATATAATTTAAGACAGAGGCTAATTGTTGTGTGTAAGTCTGGAGTTCTTTGTCGTCTAACGACAGGTTTGCCAGTTGGGCGATATGTTTAATTCGGTCTATTGTTAAAATATTTTTTTTCATTTATTAAAAAGTCTTTATGTAAACCCAGTTTGTATTGTAAACTAATTTTAAATCGGTATCTAGCTCTCCAAACCGTATATTTATTGCTTTTTTTCATAAATTCTTGATAGACTGGAAGTGCATCGGCTAAGGTAAGGAAACCCGTATCGGTTTACGTCTTATGGTTATCTTTAATAACAAGAAATCAATAACTTCTTTTAAAGATCTCGAGGTATATCAAAATACATACGAAGCCTGCATTATTGTACATAAGAGAATCTTGCCTAAACTCCCAAAAGAGGAAAAGTTTGGATTATATGATCAGTTGTCCAGATCTACAAAGGCCATACCAAGATTGATAGCAGAAGGGTATGCAAAAAGACATCAAAGATCTGGGTTTCAGAAATACCTAGATGATGCAATGGGGGAATGTAATGAGACCGTAGTTGGTATGGAGCAAATAGTAGATATCTATGGAATTGAAATTGAACTTTGTAGAAAATTAGTAGACATATACGATAAGTCAGGGAGGCAGTTATATAAACTGGCAAACGCTTGGAGACAATTTAAAAAAGACGAAAACCGTAACCGTTATACGATACGGGTTTCGTAACCCTAACCGATATTCGAATCATTTAAATGAAAAAAGAAACTCTAATTACCATTTTCTACGTTTTGTATTTCACCTGGCTTTTTTTAATCACCTATCTTCGTCCTGATCTAAAAACAATCAACATTTTCTCACTGGCTGTAGTTTTTTTCTATTTCACTTTTCTAAGAGAAAAAAGGGATTTTTTATGGTTTTGGGCTGGAGCAGGAATACCGATTATCGCAAATACCTTGTCTTTTAAAAATTGGGTTCCGGACGTTGATATTTTAAATTTAATCACCACTCCCATCTGGCTTCCGATGATTTGGGGTACAACCTTCGTAGCTCTACGTAAATTTTTCCTGACGATTACACGCTAAGTCATTTGTTGGAGAAGTTTTATTCTTTCCTCAATCGGAGGGTGGGTGTTGAAAAGGCCTGAAAACCATCCGACAGCTCCGCCTACTTTATCTTTAAAAGGATTTGCAATATATAGGTGTGCTGTCGCTTTATTGGCTGCTTCCAGGGGTTCGTGATCTGCCGATATTTTTTCTAAAGCTGAAATTAAGCCCGAAGGTTGTCTTGTTATGGTAACTGACCCTGCGTCTGCCGTAAACTCGCGTCGACGCGAAATTGCAAGTCTTATAAGTTGAGCAATTATCGGGGAAAGTATTGCAAATATTACTCCTAAGATTAAAATAACTGCCGCAATGCCACCTCTATCTCTATCTCTTCCTCCCCTTGCGTGCCAACCGATTCTGAAAAACCAATCTGCCAGAAGTGCAATAGTTCCAACCAGAACAGAAACAATTGTCATCAACCTTATGTCATAATTTCTAATATGACTCATCTCGTGGGCAATGACTCCTTCGAGCTCAGTTCTGGTAAGCTTCTGCAGTAATCCCGTTGTCGCACAAACGACCGCATGTTCAGGGTCACGTCCCGTTGCAAAAGCATTTGGTGCGGTATCCTCTATAACATAGAGTTTGGGTTTGGGGAGACCTGTTGCAATAGCGAAACTTTCGGCAACGGTGTAAAAATCAAACTCTCTCTTTCTGTCCGCTTCTCTTGCGCCTGATATTGCAAGGACAATTTTATCCGAATAGTAGAAGCTAGCGAAACTCATCAGGCCGGATACTATCAAAGCGAGACCGACAAAACCCAAACCTCCCGGTTCATAACCCAGGTAAACCGCAAATGCCTGCGAAAGTACATAGACCGTAATTGCAGTAAATATGAGAAAAAGGATGAGAATAACGGCACTTTTACGCTTATTGGCTGTTTGGACCTCATAAATATTTTGCATAAATCTTACGGTTAGGGCTAAGAAACCCGTATCGTATTACGGTAATGGTAACGTAACCGACTAACGTATCCGAAACGGGTATCATAACCGTTACCGAATACTTACCCTAAATCTACCTTTGGCGTTTTCATCTCTTCCCCACCAACTTCAACGTGTTCGCCGGCTTGAGGTGTAATTAATCCTGGTTGTTCGGCAAAATTAAACATATTGGCTACTATATTGGACGGAAAACTTACTCTTTTGACATTAAAATCCGCCGTCAGATCAATTACCAAGCGCCTTGCAAACATGATTTTATCCGCAGTGTCTCTTAGTTCATCCATCAGTTTGGAAATTACTTCCGATGCTTTCAACTCGGGATTACTTTCTACGATGACTTGAATATTTGGTATTAAGGACGCAAGTTTTGCGCTCGCTTCTGCCATTTTCTGTACATCGCCTGACTTTATTGCTGAGGCTATTGATTTCCTGGCTTCGGTTAAATCCTCGTAAATAGCTTTTTCGTGTTTAAGATAGCCTTTGGCTGAAGACTCAAGATTAGGAATAAGGTCAAATTGTCTCTTGAGCTGATTTCCGATCTCCTGAACGGATGCTTTAATCCTGGCCTTACTGGAAACGAAAAAGTTGTAAGTAGAAATAACCCATCCTACTATTAGAACTGCCGCAATTATTAAAATCCAAATTAAACTCATAATTTATCACCCCCAATCGTAAAAAGTTCATTGTTATTTTGTTCATAGTTAGTTTAAAAAATACAATGAACTATGAACAATGAACCAACTAATCACTACAATTCTATCATTTTTTCAAACTCTTCCAAACTTCTAGTATTTATAATGTCCTGCATCTCGGCCCACCCTCGCCTTGCAACCGATACTCCAAACTCCATATTAGCCATATGTGTGGCGTGGTGTGCGTCAGTACCGAGAGTTAATTTAACACCCTTTTTGACAGCTTCCCGAACTAAAAAATCCGGAAGATCGAGCCTCATGGGGTCTGCATTAATTTCTAGCCATTTATCATTTTTAAGACAAAATTCAAATATTTTCTCCCAATCTAGTTCAATTCCTTCTCTTGCACCCAACTTCCTGGCTACCGGATGAGCAAATATTTTCACTTTTGGCTGAGAGAGTGCTGATAGAACTCTTTGGGTCATTTGGGTTTTTGTTAACCTGAAACTTGAGTGAATAGAAATAAGAGCAAAATCTAATGTTCCCAGACCTTTATCGGAAACAGGTAATTTTCCGTTGGGAAGAATGTCTATTTCGAGGCTATTGAACACTTTTAGTATTCTCTTACTGTTATTCTTACTTTTTAACGAGTAATTTATTGCGTCAACCTTTTCACGCTTCCTTTTTAATAATTCCACGATCTCATTTTCCGTGTGTTTACTATGACTCGGATTATGCTCTGTAAATGCAATATATTCATAATCAAGAGTTTCTGCCTCCTCTACCAAATCTTGCATTGAAGATTCCCCCAAATCATGGCTCGTTTCAATGTCAAAATCAGAGTGAATTTGCAAATCTGCTTTTATGTCTTTAAGAACAACCAGTTTTGGAAGTTTGTGATTAATAGCGGCCTGTATCTCGCCATTATCTTCCCTTAATTCCGGCGCTATCCAATCCATTCCAAGAAATTTATAAAACTCCTCTTCTGTTGCAAACTTTCTCAGTGACTTCCGAGAACTTTTCAGTGCTTTCTGTGATCTCCTTTTTTTATCCAATACATAGATCCCGTAATCGGATACAGAATACTCTTTCTTAAGCGCCATAGTCCTAAGGGCTATATTATGATGTTTACTACCCGTGAAGTGCTGTAATAGTGAACCGTAACTTTCGGGTTTTTCAACCATCAAATCAACTTGCTTCCCGCCCGGAACAATAATCGAAGCAGTTCTGACCCCCTTTTCTAAAACTCTGCTTTTCTTGGGATATTTAGTAAAATGTTCAATCGTCTCTTTTGGATTATCGGACGAAACGGCAATGTCAACGTCTCCAACCGTTGATGCATATCTTCTTAAACTGCCAAGCGCATCTACTCTTCGTACTTCATTAGACTTATTCATCCAAGAAACTATATCTTCCGCTATTTGCATGGCATAGGGTAGAAGCAGTCTGTCCTCTCGCCCTCTCACTTCTTTGATTGAACTTAAGATTGCGTTCTCAGAATCCTCCCCGAAACCTTCTAGTTTTGCAATACCACCTCCTTTGGCTATTTTTTCCAAATCTTCGATCGCAGATTTCTCTCTTATCTTATGTTTAAACTTACTACTTAGACTGTAAGCCGTTTTTACCCCAATTCCTGGAATTTTCATCAGCTCAAACATTTGAGAAGGAAGTCCTTTCATAACCAACTCAAAATGGTTAGATTTACCTGTTATGAATAGCTCTCCAAGATGTTCTGCGATACTTTTACCAATTCCCGGAATTTCATCAAGTTTACGTTCATCCCAAAGGTCTTTGAGTTCGCTTGAGGCATGCTCAACCGCATCAGCCGCTCTTTGATAAGCAACTATCTTAAAATGATTCTTATCCTCATCCTGAAGCTGATAAGCAGCAGCAACAGCCCTCAAAAGCTCTGCAATCTCTGTATTCGTCATATTTTTATGCATATTAATTACTTTGATTATACAGAAGCTATTTTTACGAACAAGTCATATGTAAAATAAAGTTAACTTTGTGGTAAAATTTCATTTTTAACTAAATTATGGAAATACTTATCGAAAATCCAAATAAAGTTTTCGATTCTGGTCAGTCTGTAATGGAATTTGTTAATAGTTGTCAACATAACTTTTTCCCTGACAGTCTTGCAGAGAATTTTTTATGGGGGATGCAAGAAATGACAAGACAGGAAGTTAGAAAATTGAACGGGTTTTTTGAAGATGGTTATTATTATGATGAAATTTCTCAAAAATCCATTTTAAAAATATTAGAAAGAGGAAACAAACAAGAGCCTTTGCATTTTAGTTCACCGAAAGAAGCCGCGTCTTATTCTAGAAAAGTAATACGATCAACAATGGTAAGTCTTTGGCGAAAGGAGCCCACTGAAGAAATTACTTTAGATAAATTTAATCCTGATTTTTTAGATGTTAATACTCGAACTTTGGAAGAAAATTCCGATAATAGACTTACTGTAAGAGATTGTATATATTTAATGGAAGAAACATCCGGTAAAAGAGGCCAAGCGCTTTTAATGTTTCTTGAAGGATACGATTATCCCGAAATTTCTGAGGAACTGAAAATAACACCCGGCTATGCAAGACAATTGGTATTCCGTATGCTTAATGATATTAGAAATCAAGTTGAAAGATAGTAAAATTAATCATTTAATCATTTAATCTTAATCATTCCAGGAATGATATAGTTAATCATTCCAGGAATGATATAGGTAGACAAACCTGGTTTTAGAATAATTTGTGCATTTTAATAAAGGCTCTTCCAGAACCTGATTTTAGATATTTTTCAAAGTATATTTAAGCATTGTTCTTAAGGTTGTTCTTCCTTTTGTGGTTTTTAAATAACTCTCCCTTCTTTTCGCATCTGTTTTGTTTGTATAAATTTCTAAGAAAATCAATTTGTAAGGTTTAAATGCTTTTGTAGATTGAACTTCCCCATTATTATGGCATTTTATTCTTGATCTGTAATCTTCTGAATATCCTACGTATAGAAAATTACTTTTTAGACTTTTCAAGACATAAACATAGAAATATTTCATTATTTTTAAGTATATAGAGACGCACCAGTCGGTGCATCTCATACTCACAACCTAATTAAATGATATGTCTTTAACTGAAGCTAAGTGGAGTTCAAAAGTGGCAAAGCCGTGAACCGAACGGTTCGCGGCGGGGCCGAAGGGACTCGAACCCTCGATCTTCCGCGTGACAGGCGGACGTGTTAACCACTACACTACGGCCCCTTAAACAAACGAATTATAACTTAAAGAAGTATGAACGACAATAGCGTTAAGGTTAAGGACCCTGGGCGTTGGGAATATTCAAAGTGGTAATATTAACTCCAAAGAAACTCTGTACAAGGCTTATTGCAGCCCAGGCGGCGAAAACTATTAAAAGTCCTATAAAAGCAGCTGTAATTTTACCCCTGGCTGCCTCGGTTTGTCCCTTATCTCCGCCTGAAGTAATATATTGAATCCCGCCCCAGATTAATATGAAAAAGAAGATAAGAGCTGCAAGCACCAAAACTAAAGTTATTAAGGCTGTGACAATATTTGCTATTGTAATGTTACTTAAGCCTGAAAACTGACCACCCGGAAGTAGGTTTATCATATAGTTTTAATGATAATCGTAATTATAATATTGCTGTTTTACAATAGTCAATACTCCTATTAAATTAGAAAAGTATTAAATAAACAGTGAAAACAGTGAAAACTGATCAAATTGTAAAGAGTACTTATACTCATTACGTGCGGGGCTTGACAATCAATAACTTATAGTTTAAATTCGAACTACTTTTAGACTGCTCCAAAAATCTGCCTCTGGAGGTGATTAGAATGAATCTTAAGAAAACATTAAAGTCCATCAAACTTCATGAAACGACTATCAGTATGATATTGGGTGCTTTTGTTATAGTATTGATCGGAGTACTTCTGATAAACTATTTTGCAGGAAGGAGCGGTGAAACTGTTCCCGCTATAGACATCGAGGAAGAGATTACACTTCCCGCGTCACATAGCGTTTCTGAAGGTGAAGATCTTTGGAAGATTTCGGAGAAGTATTATGGTACTGGATATAATTGGGTTGATATCCAAAGCGAAAACAATATTGAAGATCCAAACCAGATTTCTGTTGGACAGGAATTAGTAATACCCGACGTATCTCCCAGAATTACTGAAAAAGAAGCAATCTTGACTCCTGAACCAATAGCCGAAGAAATTAAACCTGAACCAATAGCTGTAAAAACTGATTCCCAAGAGAAAATTCATACAGTACAAAGAGGAGAAAATCTTTGGAAAATAGCTGAATTATATTTCAATTCGGGCTATAACTGGGTTGACATAGCCGAAAAAAACAATCTAAGAAATCCCGGGGTAATTGAACCCGACCAGAAGCTAAGTATCCCCGAAGTTAGTGCAAAAATTTTAACAGTTGCGGCAGATAAAAAAGAAGAAGCAGAAGCCATATCAGGGGCGACGTACACTGTTCAAAAGGGCGATAACCTTTGGGAAATTGCGGTCAGAGCATATGGAGACGGCTACAAATGGGTCGAAATCTCCGAAGAAAACGAATTAAGTAATCCTGGTCTTATCCACAGCGGTAATATTCTCAGCTTACCAAGATAACTTAAGAAATGTTATAATAATCCCGAATTCTAACGCGGGATAGGAAATTAAATTTCATATCCCTTAGTTTGCTTAATTGTTCATCCCGAATAATTCGGGATTCTCAAGTCGCAAAATGCGGGATTAGTTGATCGGTTCAACACTACCTTCCCAAGGTAGGGAGACGGGTTCGATTCCCGTATCCCGCTCCATGTATCAACCCGAGCATAAAAGTAAAGTTTATTTTTTTATTCTTGCCGCCTTTGCATCGTTCATAGGATGGGCCTTTTTAACATTCTATAGACCTCTTGTTATAAAAGCAGGGTGCAGCGAAATTGCTGCCAAAACATCAAGTGTGATAGGCAGTAAAAACGGAGAATTAGAAAATTATTTCTCCTTTGATAACGAAAAGAATAGATGCCTCGAAGAGCTTATGCTAATTGAATAAAAAACTTATGAAATTAAAACTTATTAAAAAGAAGGAGGAAGCCAGGGGAACTAAATCGTTTTTTTTTGAACCAGAAAGAGAAGTAATATGGCTACCGGGGCAATATTTTTATTACACACTTTCTGAACTTAAATATTCCGACCCAAGAGGTTCAACAAGGCATTTTACAATCTCTTCTTCGCCAACTGAAGGCCATCTACTAATGCTAACCACTAGAATCCGAGAAGAATCTGGTTATAAAAAGACACTTGATGAACTTGCTATAGGTACAGAAATCGAGGGGGAGGGACCGAATGGCACTTTTATTCTTGATGAAAACCTACCTGCTCAGGCAGGTACACAAGGTAACCATGTACTTATTGCGGGTGGAATAGGAATTACTCCTTTCAGAAGCTTCATAAAGTATAACACCGACAAAAAATTAACTGATGTAAAACTACATCTCATTTACTCCAATTCTGTTCCGGAAGAAATTGCTTTTAGAGAAGAATTGGAAGGCTGGGCGAAAAATTTCGCTAATATAAAAGTTGATATGACAATTACAAAACCTGAAGAGTCAAATGGTAAATGGACCGGATTAACAGGAAGAATTGATGAAAATATGATCCGATCACTAATCACTAATCACCAATCACTAGCCAAAATGGAATTTTGGCTTTGCGGTCCTCCTCCAATGGTTGACGCCATGGAAAAAGTCTTAGGATCTCTCAAAATTACATCGGTTAAAGTTACGTCCGAAAAATTTACGGGTTATTAGCCTCAAATCTTTTCTTATAGTATAATTTAAATGCAATATAGTAGTGAAGTTCATTTAGACGCGCCAGGGTAGCTCAGCTGGTAGAGCAAGGCTTTCGTAAAGCTTAGGTCGTGGGTTCGAATCCCACTCCTGGCTCATGTGCCTATTAAAAATATGTACTCAAGACGCTTAATTACAGAAGAGAGAAGAAACAGAAGAAAAGCGTTCTTTTTTGTTGTATTAACATTATTTACTATCTTTTTGATCTTTTTCTATGGCCTACCGCTTGTCGCTAAGTTTGCCAGTTTTATATACGACCTTCGACAAACTTCAGAGCCCGTTGAAACATCGGATACAACCCCACCACCACCACCAAGGCTTACGCCTCTTCCTAGTGCAACAAATAAAGAAAGACTTGATATCCAAGGGACAACAGAGCCGGGAGCAAGCGTAACTATATATTTTAATTCTAAATCCGAAGACGTTCTTGCCAACTCCGAAGGTAGTTTTTCTCTCAATATTCCCTTAAATAACGGGGTTAATATAATTTCTGCATCGAGTAAGGATTCATCTGGGAATGAAAGCCAAAAAACTGATACTTTAGAGATTACTTATGACAAAGAACCACCCGAAATTGAAATAATAAAGCCGGCTGATGGAGCCGAATTTTTCGGAAACTTGCAAAGACAAATTATTATTGAAGGAAAAGTGGAAGAAGGCACACAAGTCCAAATAAATTCTAGGATGGTGGTTGTAGAACAGGACAAAACTTTTTCATTCGCCTCTTCTCTTTCAGAGGGCACTAATACATTTACTATTAAGGCAGAAGATTCTGCAGGAAACGTAACCGAAAAAACCTTAAGCGTCTCTTTTACTCCTTGAAGTAATTGCAATAAGAACTCCAATATAACCCATAACCCAGGGATAAAAAATGCTATTGATAAAGAAGTTATGAGTTAGTAGTGACACCATCACTGAAAAAAGTGTCTTTCCGTACATATTTTGGGGCATGAGCGGTAAACGCTTAATGAGTAAATAAACAAAAATAATAGACCCCATCATGCCCGTTGTCGCAAGTATGGTCAAAAGACCCGATTCAACTCCGGAGCACGCATGCGACTCAAAGTTAACGGGCTGACCCAGAAATTTTTCTTTTGCGACACAAAGATTATTATAACCGACTCCGAAAACGGGAGATTCCTTAAAAATCGAAAATCCTTCTTGGTAGCTTACAATTCTGGCAACTATACTTTTTGTTCTCCCCAATCTAACCCCTTCGCTTCCGTAATTCGGTATAAATAGCAAAATGATGACAAAAATAACAATAATGGGGACTATTTTTGTAATCTTTTTATAGAGAGCTAAAAGCGCAAGAGATCCAGAAATAAAAGCCAGATACCCTGCTCTTGAATAGGTTAAAGCCAAAGACAAGGTTAAAAAAGTGCATATAGCTAGAAATCTCTTACCTTTTCCTTCAAGAAACTTTGAAAAACTTACCAAAAAACCGAATACCAAAAAGATAGCAGTGAATCCGGGATCAAGAAACGTAGAAACTAAGCGATAAAGATGGTCGTCCCAACCAAGTATTGTCATTCCGCGAATATCAGGATATAAAAAATATTGCAATAAGCCATAAAAACCGATAAAAAAAGAAATGCTTAGCAGGCTATCAAAGAGAAGATCTTTTTTTATTTTTTGATCCTTTACTAATTTATAGACAGAGGTGCTAAATTGAACATAAAAAATTAGTCTTAGAAGGTAAAGTCCTCCGACAATAAGTTGATAAGGTTTAAATATCGTAAAAGAAAAAATGTATGAAAATATCGGAATCCAAAAAAAGCCGCTTTTTTTTCCAAATAGATTAGTCAAAGCGAAAATAACAATAATTATGTCGGCAAGATGAAGCGGTAAACTGAAATTAATAAGACTTACTCGAAACTTAAGAAGTTGGCCCAACGGGAATATTGCCAAATATGTAAAAAGCAGGTACTCCCTCACTTTTTCTAATCTTTTTTCTGGTTTAACCAAAGTTTGCTCCATGATAAAAACGAATGAAAACTAATGAATATTGCAAAGGTAAATCCATGCACTCCGTCAAGAAATCCTTTTTTGAAAAAATAGTTCTTAACAAAATGTGCTGAAGGAAACGTAATTATTTTTAACAGATTTGAGGATTTACCTTCTGACTTATTTTCTAAAGCATGCAAATTTGACCATGAATCTAATGAGTTGATCAATTGTTTTAGATTTGGGTGTGAATTGTGTACCAACGGATTTTCCAAAGTTTTTGTTTTACCGTCAATATCCCAATATTCGTGAACTTTACGCTTCCATCTAGCTTTACCCTTCCTCGCAAATCTAAGAAGTTTGATGTTACCCGCCTCTCCATACTTTAATGTCTTACCTAGAAAAAAATCCTGCCTTTTAATATAAAAGCCGGAATATTTGTATATTTGTTCATTCCACATTTGTTTTATTTCTTCACGAAGAGATGGAGTTACAATTTCATCCGCATCGATAAATAGTACCCACTCACTTTTTGCTTTTTCTAATCCAAAATTTCTTTGCGATGCGAAATCACCATTAAGACTTCTGGAATAAACTTTTGCACCGATATTTTTCGCCAAAACGGCGGTGTCGTCAGTCGAATTATCATCTATAACAATAATTTCATCACAAAAAGTTAGTCTTTTAAGACATTTCTCAATATTGTCTTCTTCGTTTTTAGTTAAGACTATTGCCGAAATCTTCATTTTTCTTTTCTACATTCCAGGAGTGTGCAGGCACACTCCTGGAATGATCAGATTTAACTATGGCAATATTGTTAATCCAAAATATTTCTCCTTCAATATTATCTGGTATTTTTTGAGTATCCTCATATATTGTATATGAGATAACGGTCTCGCTAACAGGTTGGTTACCTTTCAACCACAAAAGATAAATATAGTTTTGAGCAAAATCATTATTAAA
>CAYSZS010000026.1:11638-13458 GCA_964435575.1 uncultured Gammaproteobacteria bacterium
AGGATAATGGGAACCGGAAAAACAATAAAATAATAATGCTCGGGAGGATCTCCGTGAAGGAATAATCCCAAATAGCTTATGACAAAGACCAAGGCCAAAGTTTTCCAAAATAAAATGTTTTTTTCTTTGGTTTTCAACTTGAAGTAGAGATATGACAAAACCGAAAGAAATAAAACCAAGGCAATAATTGAATCGCTGGCCAAAAAACTTTCTTGGAAAAAGTCATATAAAGAAAAAAGATTTGCTTTCAAAATGTCTGAACTTGCTGTATTTTTAGGGTAAACTCCGACAAATCCTAATATTCTGTACGGAACCCATTGGATAATATTTATGATCATTTCAAATTTATTACCGATATTTCCAATAATATAAGGAATATTGGGTATAAGAAGTCCTCCAACCCCAGACATAAGATATTTCATTCTTATAATTTTTCTTTTCAGAAAAATAATAAATATCGCTACCGGAAGAAGAACAATCGGACTGGGAAAAAAACTAAACATAAACCCAAGTGTTAATCCCAACCAAAAAAGACTTTTCCCTCCATCTTCCCGTGCTCTTACCAAAAAATATATAAAAGGGAAGAATAGGTAGGCAGCAACCACGTTATATCTTGATGCACGCGTGTAATGCATCCATAGGGGTGAAATTGCAACCAAGTATGAAGAAATGAGCGCTGTCTTTCTATCCAACACCTTGGACAAGGTCAAATAACATATCAAGATAGCCAAGACTCCCACTCCTGCGAAAAAATAAGCACCTGTTATCGGCTCAAAGGCTCCCAAAGGCATTACAATCATAAATAACCAATAAAAGAGCGGCGCAATCGAAAACCACTCATGAGATGTTTGCGGGCCAAAAAGAGGAAATTCGCCTTTCTCAATGAAATCTTTGATTCTTAAGTAATCAAGTCCATTTTCGCCTAAAAAAATAAAATTTTCCTGAATTCTATAAAATCTAAGAAAAGTTCCTAATAATAAAATTATGGATAGCATAATCGTCCACTTTGAAAAAGAAGCTGTAAAATGGATGATTGTTGCCCAAATAAATCCGTAATGTTTTTTAAAAAAATAAAATCTGCTTTTGGAAAATATTTCCTGAATTTTTTCTATTCTTTTGGTTCCGGATCCGCCGATATGAACCACCTTCGCTTTTGGTAAAATATAAGAAGGAATTCTCAAATTAAATATTCTTTTGGAAAAATCCGTATCCTCGAAATACAAAAAAAACTTTTCGTCAAAACCTCCCAACTTTTTATATAAATTCTTTTTAATCATAAATAGACCTGGAATGATTTCAACTTGATAAGGTTTAGTTCTTATTGTCTCATACCAAAAATTCCTTGATACCCGATTATTAGGAAATAATTTATTTATAAATGTCAAAGTAATCAAGGCTTTGAAAGGAGTAAGTTCTCTACTGCCCAGCAAATGATACTTTTTTCCGTCTGAATGATAAAGCATGGGTGCAACAACACATTTTCCGTCTCTAGCCAGCAAAAATTTTAGAAGTTGATCAAGAGTATCTTTATATAAACTCGAATCGGGATTTAAAATAAATAAATATTCACCTTTTGCGTATTTTGCTCCCAAATTATTTCCTCTCCCAAATCCGATATTCCCTGGTGAATTTATATATATGACTTTTGGGAAATCTAAATTGATAATATTTTTTATTTCATTTTCGGATGAATTATCTACTACAATTATTTCGAAAGAATATTTAGTTTTCGACTTATTAATAGAATTCAAGCATTTTATTAACTCCTCTTTTTCCCTGTAATATACTATTAAAATCGATACTTTAGGCCTTTTTTGCAT
>CAYSZS010000027.1:0-11802 GCA_964435575.1 uncultured Gammaproteobacteria bacterium
AAGGGTGGAGACACCTAAAAATCCACCAGCCTCCGTGCTGGTGGTAGTTTAATCAAAATATTAATAAACCCATGCCTAAAAAAGAAGTAGTCATTAAGAATGTAACAATTTTGGCCGCCTACCTCTTGGTCATTTGGGGATTTTATCGCTTCCTTTTTAAACTGCCTGAAGAGGTTGAGGAGCTTTTTATAAAGCCACTCCTTTGGCTTGGTCCTGTAATCTATCTTGTTATAAAGGAAAAGGGTGGAATTTCTTCCTTGGGAGTTAGCTCGAAAAATTTATTCCCGGCGATTTATATATCGCTGGCCCTGGGAGCCGTCTTTGCGATAGAGGGGGTCTTTATAAATCTTGTCAAATACGGTGGAGTGGATTTTTCTGCAAATCTTGGAGATAAGCCCTTCTTTCTGGCAATAGGACTTTCTTTGGTAACGGCAGTGACAGAAGAGATTACTTTCAGGGGATATCTTTTCAATAGGGTCTGGAGTGTAATGGGAGGTGAGTGGAGAGCAAATTTCCTGACTAGTTTTGTCTGGGCTTTAGTTCACATTCCGGTTGCAATCTTTTGGTGGGACTTGAACCTTCAGGGAACTTTAATTCTTCTTCTCCTTACAACAATTTTTGGCATCGGGTCCGCTTTTGTTTTCGCCAGGACGAAAAACGTGGCCTCGTCAATCCTTTTACATTTCCTCTGGGAATGGCCGATTGTGCTTTTTAGATGATAAATAATTTGTCCCTGGGACGTTTGACGTACTTCAAATTAGTTTCGGTAGGGATATAATGAAATTGATATGGTTTGGAATCTTTACTTTTTTCAAACGTCAAGAGGAGAAAAAGTAGTTAAGGAGTTTATTAAGAGTCTTTCTGGAAAGACAATCGGAAAAATAGCACAACACATTGATCTTTTAAAAACACACGGTCCATTTTTGAGTATGCCTTACTCTAAAAAACTTACAAAAGATATAAGTGAGTTGAGAATTAGAGGAAAAGGGGAAATTAGAATTTTCTATACATTTTCAAAAAATAATATTTATTTACTACATGCTTTCAAGAAAAAGACTCAGAAAACCCCTAAGAAGGAAATTGGAATAGCCGAAGACAGAAAAAGGGTACTTGAATCCTCATAACGTATATGTTATTATCTTCCGAAGCTTGTTTTAGAAAAATCACAAGCAGTGCTTATATTTGGAACATGGAAGAATGGAATGAAATTAAAAAAGAACTTCTAAAAAACAAGGAAACTTACAAAGAATATAAGATACTTGAGCCGAAGTATAAACTTATTTCCCAACTTATTAGTGCCAGGACAAAAAAAGGAATGACTCAAAAAGACCTGGCCGACAAAATTGGAACAAAACAATCGGCAATTGCAAGACTCGAGTCGGGTAATGCTAACCCCTCATTTGATTTTTTGAAAAAAGTGACTTCAGCGCTTGGTTCTGAGTTAATCGTCCAAATAAAATAATTTGTCTTCAAATTAGCTCTAGAATACGATTCCTTTACATTTCCAGGAGTTTTCCTCTTAGCAAATGAGTTAGGCTTTGTCTTTCCATACGCCGATAGGAATATTTTCCTACCCTTGGCACGGATATCTGTTTACCAAAAATTACAGACACATGATCACGGTGCAATCCATTTAGGAGTTTTGGTATATTATGACCTTTTGGCAGTATTTTTTCAAAACCCTTAAGTCGTATAGGAATTATTGGATAACCGCCCTGTAAAGCCAAATCTGAAGCTCCATGATGGAGTTCTCTTTCCTCGAGGGGCAATGAAGTTCTCGTGCCCTCCGGAGCAATAACCAAACTATATCCAGCATCAAGAAATCTACGAGACATTTCCATACTTTCTAAAATGCCATTTGTATTTTGCCTTTCCATCGGATAGGTATTAAGAACAAGCGAATGAGCTATCGTCATTAACTCGTTTCGGTACCAGTAATCTTTTGCTGCCGGGAATACTTCATATTCTCGGATGCCTCGTGGACTTGCGAATCTGATAGAAAAAGGATCCAGGTGACTTGAGTGAGGAAAAAAATATAGTATTGATGGAGATGTTTTGATAATGTCTAAATTTTCTTGTCCAAAGATTTCGTACTTAAATACATGAAGGGGAGTACTGAGCACGTCTCTGACAAGTTCGATAGTAGGCCCATTTCCAAAGATACCGACTTTATTTTCCGCTGACATCTTGAGGGAAGTATAACACCGAATAATTTGTCCCTGGGACGTTTGACGTCCTTCAAATTAGCTCCGACTTGATATACTTCAATTATGAATATTAGAATGGCTAGAGTTACTGACTACGAGACTTTGAAGAAGATTAAACCGTCTATAAACGATAGAACAATTGAAGAAAGACTTAAGAAGCAAAAGGAAGGAAAAGTAGAATTTATGGTTTTGGAAGATAATAATGAACCCGTTAGTTTTGTTCTTTTGAAATGGGAAGGTAAGAAAACTCATCCTGAATACCCGGATATGGAAGATCTTTATACAAAGGAAGAATCCGGAAGGAAAGGTTATGCAACATTACTAATTAAAGAATGCGAGAAAAGGGTGAAAGAAAAAGGTTTTAAAAAAATAGGTATGGCAGTAAATCCAGATAAAAATTCAAAAGCAAAAGTTTTTTATGAGAGGTTGGGTTATAAGCATTACGGAAGTAAACCTTATGTTGACGCTGTTTATAATGGGGCTGAAGATTGGGTAATTGATTTAGAAAAAGAAATGTAGAGAACCTATTTCCTCCCCACCATAGGTTATAGGTCGCCAAGGCTTTGTAGACGGCGCGTGGGCAAGCATGGCTTCTGTAATTTTTCGGTCGTTCTCTGATATAATTTGACCATGGATTATGAAATAGAGAGAAAGTTTTTAGTTAAAAAACTTCCAGATCTATCGGGTAAAACTAAACAGAGTTTTGAAAGGTATTACCTTTACCGCGGAGAAGGAATTGATATTAGGATCCAAAAGGTAAACGATATCTATGAGTTTGAAAGAAAAAGTGAAACGTCGGAGTTAGGAAGAGAAACTAAAAAATTTGAAATTACGAAGGGAGAGTTCGCAGCACTTAAGAGAAGTTTTGGGGATGTAATTGTTAGAGATAGTTATCTTATTTCTGAAAATCCTGAAACAACAATAAAAATTTATCACGGAAAGTTTGAAGGTTTGGTTCGGGCAGAGGTAGAATTTACTTCTAAAGAAAATGCCAATAAATTTACTCCACCTTCTTGGATGGGAGAGGAAATTACGGATACTCCTCTCGGGCGAGATTCTAGACTTCTGGATTTGACCGAGGAAGAATTTAAAAAATTGCTAAGAAAGTAAACCCATTTCCTGCGTGCTACTTTTCTTGAATTCGAATCAAAGTTGCGATATCATACAAGTACTTTCCATGTTTCGAAAAGTTTTAATCGCAGCCTTGGTACTTATTGCCGCCTTCGGCATATTACTAATTTCTGTTTTTAGAACCGCGTCCGTAAAATACCAGTTTAGCGATACTGGAAAGCAAGTCAATGCTAGGGTGCTGGGAGAGACCACAGAAGTTATTGACTATAATCTTCCATATCCCGGTAAAGTCCTTCCGGATAGCCCCTTATGGTCCGTAAAGGCTCTTCGGGATAGAGTATGGCTTTGGGTAACCACGAATCCTACACGGAAAGCCGAACTTAAACTTCTTTTTGCCGATAAAAGATTGGGAAGTTCAAAAATTTTATTTGAAAAAGGGAAGTTTGAGGAGGGATTAACAACGCTAACGAAAGCCGAAAAATACCTTGAAGAGGTGGGTTGGCAGGAAGAGGAGAATAGAAAGATGGGTATTGAAACCTCAGGCTTCTTAGAGATTTTAGCCAGAGCCTCGCTTAAACACTACGAAGTAATGCAAAATATTCTCACAATAGCCCCTGAAGCGGCCAGACCGACAATTATTCAAACTCAGGGTTATTCTAAAAGAGTCTTCGAAAATTCCAGAAATGCTCTTTTGGAAAAGGGAAAGAGTGCTCCAGAAAACCCGTTTGCTTGGTAAGAAGTTTATTCTTTGTACACTTTATTTGAAGACGCGCTCATAAAATTATTCCAGAATTTTTTTCTCTATTAAAAGACCTCTCTCTTGGTTGAAAAAGTTGGCCTCGTTGCGAGTCTGGCCTGATATATTATGACCCAAATATTAATAGTTGACATTCTAGGTATAGGGTTTAAACATATTTATTGTCACTACTGGTAGTGGATTTTGTTTACACCTGTGAAATATGAAGTGTCCATTTTGTGCTAACGGAGAAACCGAGGTTCTTGAGTCAAGGGTGGTTGAGATCGGGAATGTAATAAGAAGAAGAAGGAAATGCAACAAATGCGATAAAAGATTTACAACTTACGAGAGAGTCAAAGGAAATGCGCTTTGGGTAATAAAGAAGGATGGGAGAAGAGAGGCTTTTGAGAGAGAAAAAGTTAAAAGAGGGATCTTAAGAGCAGTTGAGAAGCGCCCGATTTCGATGGATTTGGTGGACGATATCGTAGAGAGAGTGGAAAGGGAAATGTTGAGGAAAGAAAAAGAAGAGGTAGGTTCCAGGGCAATCGGTCGAGCTGTATTAAAGCGTCTCAAGAGAGTAGATAAAGTTGCCTGGCTCAGATTTGCAAGTGTTTACTTAGAATTCGAAGACCTGGAAGATTTTGCAAGAGCAATAAAGACATGAGCAAGAGCAATCGTTGAGAATGGAAAGTTGATTTTGGAAGCTGGATTTTGAAGTTTGAAGATAGATGTTAAACGTTCAAAACTCTAACTTCTAGCATCAAGATCTAACTCCAAAATTCTATTTTCTATCATCAAAATATTATGACCAGAGGATTTAAAAACAGGAAAACTTTGAAAAAGAATGGTAATGGAAGACTAACCCTAGATAGTTTGATTTTTGCCTCATACGAAGACAACTTGAAGCTTATTGCCAAAAAATTAGGCAATCGGCCTTCTGTGCCAAAAGGCTTTCCCAAGGGAAAGTGGACGGAGCAGGCTCTAAGGGTTCTTAAAGAAAGATATTTGAGGAAAGATGAAGACGGGCGCGTGATTGAAACTCCGGATGAACTTTGTTGGCGTGTAGCTTGGGATATCGCATCAGCTGAAGTTCTTTGGGGGAAGAGCAAGACCGAAGTCAGAAAAATTGCTTCCGAGGTTTATGAGCTTCTTGCTACTCACGATTTCTTGCCTAATTCCCCGACTTTGATGAATGCAGGAACCGGAAACGGCCTTCAGTACTCCGCCTGCTTTGTGCTTCCTGTCGAGGACTCTTTAGTTGGAATTTTTGACGCTGTCAAATACCAAGCGCTCATTCATCAAACAGGAGGAGGAACAGGTTTTTCATTCAGTCGGCTTAGGCCACGCGGATCAATGGTCAAATCCAGTCGTGGCATTGCCTCGGGTCCTGTTTCTTTTATGAGAATTTTTGACGCCGCTACAAACGAGATTAAACAGGGAGGCAAAAGAAGGGGTGCCAATATGGGAATTTTGCGCGTTGACCATCCTGACATTTTGGAGTTTATACACTGTAAAGAGGAAGGGGGAATCACGAACTTTAATATTTCGGTGACAATAACCGATGAGTTTATGAAGGCTTATGAAAAAGACGGTGAATACATGCTGATTGATCCCAAGAGCAAAAAGGTTGTGGGAAAGCTCTCCGCGCGAAAAGTCTTTGATGAAATTGCCGAGGGGGCTTGGAGAACGGGAGATCCGGGTTTGGTTTTTATCGACAGAATAAACGCGGGAAGCGCAAACCCCGTACCCTCTCTTGGCCCCGTTGAATCGACGAACCCATGCGGTGAACAGCCATTATATCCTTATGACTCTTGCAACTTAGGAAGCATCTTTTTGAACAATTTTGTCACAAGTAAGAATGAAGTTGACTGGGACAAACTTAAAAGAGTAACAAGCTTAAGCGTCAGGTTCTTGGATAGCGTGATAGAAATGAATCCATATCCTCTTGATTCTATCCGGAAAGTATCTCTCGCAATTCGAAGGATCGGGCTTGGGATCGGCGGATGGGCCGACATGCTTGTCGAGCTGGGAATTCCTTATGACTCCGATGAGGCGCTTGAATTGGGAGAAAAAATTATGAAAGTTATTCAAGACGAAGCGGTTTTAGCAAGTCAGGAACTTGCGCAAGAAAGGGGACCTTTCCCGATGTTTTCTGCGAGTATATATAAAGACGAGGTGTCCAGGCGAAATTCTACGGTTACGACAATTGCTCCAACAGGTTCAATCTCAATTATTGCAGGGGCTTCATCCGGGATAGAACCTTTATTTGCTATTGCATATCAACACATCGTACGCGATAAACACCTGGATAGAACTCTTACCTTTATCAATCCAAAGTTCGAGAAAGTAGCAAAGGATGGTGGTTTTTTGACGGATGAGATAAAGAACAAAGTTGCGGAGCACGGTGTTATCCGGGATATTAAAGAAATACCTCCCGATACACGGAAGATTTTTGGAACCGCGCACGAAATTCATCACGATTGGCATTTAAAACACCAAGCGGTATTTCAGAAATATACAGAAAATGCCGTAAGCAAAACCATTAATATGGCCAATGGTGTAACAGTTAGCGACATAAAAGAAGCATACCTTTTGGCTTGGAAAACCAACTGTAAGGGAATAACAGTTTTTCGGGATGGTTGCAAGGATGCACAGGTTCTAAACCTGGGTGTGAATGGTAAAAAGGCTATAGAAGGTAGAGCCGAACAAAAGCTTGCCGTTAGTGCAATAAGCGAAACTTATGCGATTGGAGAGCTTGTCCAGGAACGGCCATTTGTGATAACCGGTTCAACATACAAGCTGGCAACGCCCGTTGGGACGGCATTTATAACCATAAATCAAGATGAAAAGGGTGAACCATTGGAACTCTTTGTCAACGTTGGTAAGGCGGGAAGCGACGTAACCGCAATGGCTGAAGCGCTTGGTCGTACCATTTCCACGTCTCTAAGATTTAGGGGAAACTTGAGTAGACTTGAGCGAGCCCGCGAAATTGCGTTTCAACTGGCTGGCATCGGCGGCAGGCGCTCGGTCGGATTTGGTCCGAATAAAATACTTTCTTTGCCTGACGCCGTATCTTATGCTCTCTCAAAACACTTTAACTTTAAGGTAAATGGATTTATATTGGATGATAAGGTTTTCAAAAATGGTCAGGAGTTTTTTCTCAACGGAGAGACAAAGAGTGTTGAGGTTAAAGCTGAGTCCCAGTCGGACTTAGCTGGAGCTGTTATGTCGGCACAAATTCCTGCTCGCCAGGTCCCGGTTCAATCGGGAGATGACCACACAGCGGCTTCGGCTGAGTTCAACTTGGCCTCAGCCCCTCGTAGCGAGGTTTCAACTACGTCTGATGCATCCCCTCAGAATAATGATAACCTTCAGCTTCCTTTGGGTTCTAAGGAGACTGTAACGGGCGGGGCAGATATTTGTCCTTCCTGCGGGGCAAGCGCCTATGTTTATGAAGAAGGCTGTGCCAAGTGTTTTTCCTGTGGGTACTCTGAGTGTTAAAAATTAAGTAAGTCACCTCATTTTGCTACAATTACTCCATGGCTATCTATACCAAAAGAGGCGATAAGGGAGAGACGAGTATGTTCGACGAGGATTCGGTCCAAAGAGGAAGAATTCCAAAGGATTCTTTGAGAGTTGAGGCGCTGGGGGTAATTGACGAGCTAAATAGCTTTTTAGGAATTATAAGATCAGAGACACAAGACAAAAGTTTAAGTCTAAGTATAAAAGAAATTCAAGAGAATCTACTTACAATTGGATCGATTACCGCAGGTTCAAAGTTAAAATTTTTTTTTGCGCAAACGAAGAAGCTTGAGCGCTTAATAGATGGACTGGAAGGAGAGTTGCCAGTTTTAAGAAATTTTGTAGTTCCAGGAGGGTCGATTGTTGCAGCCCAGCTTCAATACGCCCGTGCTCTGACTCGGCGGGTAGAACGTCGTGTGGTGGCTTTGGCTAAGTTAGAAAAAGTACGATCCCAAATTCTAATATATCTAAATAGACTTTCAGACTACCTTTTTATGTTAGCGCGCGAGGTTAACCATAAGAATGGAGTAGGAGATGAACCTTGGAAAGGTAAAAAGTAAATTCTTATTTCCCACTTCTTACTTCTAACTTCTAAACTCGAGTGTTACAATTAATTTAGTATGGAACCGGAAAGAAAAGATCAAGAAAAAGTGCCCCAAGTTCCTGAAGAGGTGACGCGGCGTGAGGAGGAGCTTCCGAAAGAAGTCGAGGCGATAGAATCTGGGGTAAGGAGAACTCAGGTTCGACCAGCTCCTCAGGTGCCCTTGGATAGTGCCGGTAAACCGTTAGTACAACCACCTCCGACCCAAAGCATCACGGTGACTCTTCCCGCAACTCTCCAACAACTTGACGATTGGGCAAAAGGAGATCCGCAAAACGCTTTAACTTGGTTTGCTGCATTTTGGTTAAGGCTGATTAAAAAGGCACTTCATTTTGGCTGGAGAATTGTCGAAAAAGTGAGAGGGGGAGACATAAATGCTAGCAAGCCAGTTTGATCTAACACTTTTTTTTATAACAATATTCTTGTCGGTAGTTTTTATCTTTGTACTTGTCATTGCGGCAATTTTTTTGCTTGCCATTTTGAAAGGTAGGGGACGCGAGGAGCGCTCTATCGATTCGGTTCTTCTGCAAGTTGCGGTTCCAAAAGGAAACGAAGTTAAAATAGATGCGATCGAACAGATGTTTAGTTCTTTATATTCTGTTAAAAAAGGAGGTTGGAAGCAGAAATATTCCACCCAACCTGCTATCTCTTTTGAGATTGTTGCTAAACAAGAAGATATAAGGTTTTACATCTGGACGCCAAAATCATTTCAAGACCTTATTGAAAAACAAATCCATGGCGCTTATCCTGATGCAGAAATAACAGAAGTTTCGGAATACAATATCTTTCCGGAAAATGCAAAAGTCGCCTATAAATCGTTGCAATTGAAGAGGGATAATTTCTATCCGGTAAAGACTTTTAGAGATTTACCAACCGACCCCCTGGCAGCCCTTACATCAGCACTTGCCAAAATGGGAGAGGGGGAGGCGGCGGCAATCCAGATACTTATTTCGCCGGCGGAGAGTGAATGGCAAAAAGCCGGAAGCGGCTTTGTTTCATCCACCAAAAAACAAGAATCAGACCCCGAAAAAGCAAAATTTGCCGTTCCTGCAAAAACTTTGGAAGCAGTAGAGAATAAAGTTTCAAAGCCGGGTTTTGAAACTTCAATTAGGATTGTTTGTGTGTCTCCTGATGAAGCATCGGCAAATGCTCATCTGACGAACATAATGAGCGCTTTTCAGCAGTTTTCTGGAGATCTTAATGGGTTTACAAGTCGTAAGATTCGAAGAAAAGGAGCCTTTGTTGAAGATTTTCTGTATCGCTACCATCCTTTGTATCACCTTTGGGGGAATAGAGTATCGGTTTTAAATTCAGAGGAACTCGCCACAATTTTTCATTTTCCGAATAAACTTATCACGACTCCACACATTCACTGGTTATACGCCAAGCGCGCTCCTGCCCCTCAAGAAATTCCGACTGAAGGTACATTCTTGGGTACAAGCACATACCGCGGGATTAAAAGATCTGTTTATATATCAGATAAAGACAGGATGCAGCACATGTATGTCGTCGGGAAAACAGGAACTGGAAAATCTGAATTTCTCAAAGACCTTGTAATGCAGGATATCAAAAAGGGTGACGGTGTCTGCTTCATTGATCCACATGGAGACGCCGTTGAGGAACTACTTCTTCTTATTCCCCCGGAGAGAGCCGAGGACGTTATTTATTTTAATCCTTCTGATACAGAGCGACCCATGGGTCTTAATCTTTTAGAAGCAAGGACCGAGGACGAGAAGCATTTTGCGGCAACGGCCGTAATAAATATGATGTATAAACTTTTTGATCCCTATAAAACGGGAATAGTCGGTCCGAGGTTTGAGCACGCGGTTAGAAATGCAATGCTTACTGCAATGAGCGAGGATGGCTCAACTTTTGTAGAGGTGATGAGAATTTTGACAGATTCCCGCTTCGTCCAGGAACTTTTGCCAAAAGTAACAGACCCCATTGTCAGGCGCTATTGGACCGATCAAATTGCCCAAACAGCAGACTTCCATAAATCAGAAGTACTCGATTATATTACCTCTAAATTCGGGAGATTCGTAACCAATAAGATGATCAGAAACATAATTGGCCAGTCTCAGTCCTCATTTTCTTTCAGAGACGTAATGGATAGAGGAAAAATTCTTTTTATTAATCTTTCTAAGGGGACGATAGGAGAAGAGAACTCAAGCTTTTTAGGACTAGTACTCGTGCCAAGAATTTTAATGGCAGCAATGAGCAGAACCGATATTCCAAAAGAGGAAAGAAGGCCGTTTTATCTTTATGTCGACGAGTTTCAGAATTTTGCAACGCCTGACTTTGCTGTCATTCTCTCCGAGGCCAGAAAATACTCTTTGGCGCTTTGTGTAGCAAATCAATTTATAGGTCAGGTCGAAGAGGAGGTTAAGAATGCGGTCTTTGGTAATGTTGGGACAATAATTTCATATAGAATTGGCGTAACCGACGCAAACTATCTTCAGCATGAATTCACTCCAGTCTTCGCAGAGGATGATCTTCTCAATGTTGAAAAATACCACGTTTTTATTAAGACGATTGTTAAAAATGAGCCTGTGCCTCCATTTTCCATGGATCTTTTCAAAGACATTCCTAAAATTAAAGCTATGGAAAATCCCAAAGTTGCCGGGATTATCAAGGAAATGAGTAGGCTCAAATACGGTCGCGACGCTAAACTTATTGAGAGCGAAATTGCAAGAAGAGCAAAGTTGTAAACTGTTTATTGACAGAAATATATGACTATGGTACTATGACTATAGTCGTATGCAAATACAAGCAGTATCAAAATCTGAATTTAAACCTAAAGCATTAGAATATTTGCGCGAAGTCGAGAAAAAGAAAAAACCACTTGTGGTTACTCACGAAGGTAAACCTGTGGTTAAAATTATTCCATATAAAGAGGAGACGGAAGACCAAATCCTTGCGAAGCTGCGTGGGAGTGTAATTTTTTATAAAGATCCAACAGAACCTGTTGGTGAAGACGGCTGGGAAGTACTAGAATGATACTCCTTGATACTCATATTTTGATTTGGTGGCTAAACGGATCTGCAAAACTGTCCAATAAAGCACTTCGTGAAATTAAAAATTCGAAAAAGAAGGAAAAGATTTTTGTGTCTTCAATAAGCATTTGGGAGATCGCAATGTTGGTTAAAAAGAAGCGTTTAAAATTAACTTTGAATGTTGAAAGTTGGATTAGGGAGGTAGAGAGATTGACGTATGTTAATTTTTTACCGGTGGATAATAATATTGCGTTTGAGTCTGTCTATCTCCCCGAATTCAAGCATAAGGACCCTGCGGACAGGATAATTGTTGCGACTGCCCGTGGGTTACGTGCAAAGTTGATAACAAGTGATATAAGGATTCTAAGATATCCACACATTCAGACTATTTGGTAGAATTTCCCCGAAATTGATATAATAACCTTACTAGGCGCCCGTAGCTCATTGGTTAAGCGGCTGTCTTATGACGAAAATTTTGGACCTGTGGTTCAACGGTTAGAACAATACTCTTATGACAAAAATCTGGGCGTGTAGCTCAGCGGTAGAGCGCTACTCTTATAAAGTAGATGTCCATGGTTCGAATCCATGCACGCCCACAGATTTTTGACATGTCAGGTTCAAAGAATCTGTCATAAAGTATAGACGAAGGTTCGACTCCTTCCAGGTCCACAT
>CAYSZS010000028.1:0-7160 GCA_964435575.1 uncultured Gammaproteobacteria bacterium
TTTGAGCTGCTCGGTTAGGTTGGCAACAAAAAATGGCTTTTCTGCTTTTTTCATAACAGTTTCAAGGAAACCGTGAACTTGTTCACGGAGGAATTGAACCTGTTATATAATTCTCACTCAGGTGTGAAACCGAGCCTTAAAAAGGCGAGGAGAATTCTATAACTTCAATTAAAAAAGACGCCCGAGGCGTCTAATACTGAATTGCCTCGGCGTGTCTTACTATCGCGAAGAGAGAGCCAAGCTCTGCTTATGTCTTCCGACCGCACACTTTCTTAGGACAGGCTTATTATATGTGTATCGGCATGTTTGGTCAAGCGTTAATTTACCGGTTGACTATTCGGCTTTTCTAAATTAAATTCTTCCTACACACTTTTTACGATTGACAAGTATCTTATAGTAATTTATAATGCATAAATATTAATTTATGAACTTGAATAATTTAATTATCTTTACTTTTACCCTCCTTACATAGGGGGTTGTCTGATGGATTGAGTTTGCCGATAAACTCTAACAACCTCCTTTAAAAAAGGAGGTTTTTTTGTGGGAGTTGTACAGTATTATAGAGCTAATACTATGAAAATTGAAAATTTAGAAAAAATAATCAGCCAGAGGATAGAAAATCGAGATAACTTCTCAAATTCATATACTGTTTTTTTGAAAAAAGCAGGTAGAAAAAAAATAGCTGAAAAGTTGGGTGAAGAATCAATCGAAACAATAATTGAAATAATTAAATCAGACAAGAAAAGAATTATTTACGAAACAGCTGACCTTATTTACCATCTTATGGTAGCTCTGAGCATATCGGGCATTAAGTGGAAAGACATAGAATCCGAATTGGAAAAGCGTAATATAATAATCAGCCGGACAAGAAAAACTAAGTCTAAACCTCATCTTTACATTTTATTACATGTTCATAAGTGTGCTGGTAGTACTCTTCGCCATCACATTATTAGATCACTTAAGAGTGGGGAATATCTTATTTTCAGAAAAAGTGTGGATTCGGATTTCGAAGATAGACAAAAGATTGAAAAGTACTTAAAAAAGCAGAGCCGGGATAAGCTTAAAAAAATTAGATTTATTACGGGTCATGGTACGTTTTATGGTATCCATAAATTTTTTCCAGATTCAGAACCAAGATATATAGTTTTTTTGAGAAACCCATTTTTAAGAACTGTTTCGAACTATAATTTCTTTGTTCAGACAAAAGACGACGGTCATGGGAGCAGAAAATCAATATTTGACTCAAGACATCATGTTAAGGATTTCAAGTCTTGGTTTACAAAAACCGACATAATGCAAAATTATATAACCAGATTCCTGCGTTTAAGAGTTATGAATGTTGGAATGACAAAAAAATTAACAGAGAAAGATATTATTTTTATTAAAAATGTTTTTAAAGATTTTTATTTTATTGGGCTGACTGAAAGACAAGAAGATTACTTATTTTTGTATGGATTATTTGGAGTTAAAAGATTTTATGAAGATCGGAATGTGTCTGTTAGGTATTATGAACCCGGAAGGCAAGATGAGATTATATTCAAAAAGATGAATCAATTTGATTACGAAATCTATGAGGACTCGATACAACTTAACAAAAAATTTCGTTTGAATAAGAAAAATAATTATAACAAAGTTGTAGGAAAGGTAAGGAAAATGCGGGGTAAAACAAAGATATTGAAAAATAAATATAAGAAAATAGAACGATTATGATAGAGGTTAAATGCGATTATGATACATTCAAGGTTTGGGGAAATTTAAGTGTTCCACGGGATATATATTTTGGACTTGGATATGAAGATAGAATAAAAACTTTTCCAAGTAAAATCGCCGGATGGTTGAGGGTATTAAACGTTAGGGGAAACTTTCTAGACGTGTTTGACGGAGAAGGTTCCTTTCAGGTTTTTCTTGATACTGAGTTGAGATCCAATCTAAGAACACGAAAGTGCCCCAGTATTAGTTCTGGGGACATTTTGGAAATAGAGGGAGTGTTTACGGAAAATTCCAGAGGAGATCAAATATTCGCAGCACAAGATGTAAAGAACATTGGTGAAATAGGGAAACCATTAAGACATGATCCAGAAAATCCAAAATTAAAACCTTTTATCTGGGCAATTAGACGTCAAGGAGAAAGGGAAAAACGAATTGAGCAACAAGTGATTCCGACAGAGGTGGAAAGATTTTTGCAGGGGGAAGATTTTGTTAAAGTTAGTACTTCAACATTCGATAGTGTGGATACGGGTTTGGGATCGAAACCTTTTGAACTGGCGGGTTCAGATTTCAAACTTCGAAGGGATTTCGATTTACCAACAAGAGCTTATCTGATGAACTTATCTAGGGTCTACCAAATGGGGTTTGTCTATAGAGACGAGGGTGAATCCCCTAAAAATCGGAACGAGTTTATTATTGCACAAGTTTTCGCCCATGGCAATATGGGTGCGGGTAGAAATCTGGCATTGGAACTTGTAAGTCAGATTGCAGAGAGATATATGGGAAGGAAACCAACAATTAGGCAAATAGATTTTATTCCGTTTATTTTAGAAAAGAGTGGATCGAGAAGTATTTCAGAACTATATAAAGTGAATGGTATCGATCTGGGTGATGAGCTAGTGCAAAATGGGTTGTTGTACGGTTTGTACAAAGAATATAAAAAGGGTATTGTTGATCCTACTTTAATAAATGGATTTCCTTCAATAAAAGTCCCTTTTGCCGTAGTAGATCCAGAAAATCCTGGTCTATCAGAAGATTTTCGGCTGATTTGGGAGGGAAAAACTATTTTCCATGGAAGTCAGGAAATAAATAATTATCCTGAACAGGTTGCGAAATACATGTCGATATGGGGAAATAATTTTGGACAAGATTTATCCGAGGGTGAAAAAAGATATCTTGAGTTATTGAAGTATGGAATGTTTCCTTACTGGGGGCTTGCCTTAAGTGTTGATCTATTGACACAAGTGGTTACAGGTTTGGATGACGTTCGTGACTTAAGGCCTACTCTAACTTGAAGATAAAACTATGAAAAATAAATTAAAAATATATTTTGTCGGCGGAAATCGCAACTTGAAAACAGGGGGTGGTGCAAATATTTCCTTATCAGCACTAGAGAATGAACTAATCAAGTTGAACTATAATGTTATCCCCGTTATGGGTATTAATGTTAAGGATGCATTAAGTTTTTGTAAATTATCGCACATTTCATTCAATCCCTTATTAAAATTTACTTGTAAAGAAATTATTAAAAATTGGCAGGATGCATTTATTTTGTTGAATTATTGTTTGAAAACATCACAAGGATTAAAAAGAATTAAAGATCCTAATTCACTAATTATAAATAACGGGCATTGGTGTTTTAATTCAGATGTATTAGTCATCAGGTTTTTAATGAAGTCATATCTAAACCACTTAAAAGGGTTAAATTATATAACGCCTTGGTATCTTTCTTTGCTGGATTTAAAGAAAAAAATAATTTTATTTGTCGAAAATAAAATTATTAAGGATACCAATATTAAAAAAATTATTACCCTTTCTGATAAAAGTAAGGATGATTTTAATGATTGTTATCCAGGACTTAGTTCTAAAGTGGTTGTGATACCAAATGGAGTGAATAAAGATGTGTTCAGGTTTTCAGTTAAAGATAGATTAAAGACAAGGAAATTATTGGGAATAAACAAAAAACATCCAGTTATTCTGTTTGTTGGAGGGAATATTTACAGAAAAAATTTTGAATTAGTGATAAAGGTTTTCAAAAATTTACCTAGCGATATACACTTATTAGCTATAATTCGAAGAGAGGAATTAGATAAAGCTAAAGAATTTTCAAAAGGTTTTGGAAACATAACATTTCTTCCGTGGCAAGACAATCCATCGATGTATTACAATGCTAGCGATATACTAATAGCTCCTACAATTTACGACACAGGCACTAAGGTTATTTTAGAGGCTTTAGTAAATGGTTTGTATTGTTTGGTAAGCGACAGTTCTGGTGTAGGAGAATTCATTGGTAACGGAGAGGGAAAAATAATTGTGGGAAGTAATTCAAGAAAATATTATTCTGAAATTAGAAATCGTGGGGTCAGGGGGGTGGTGAGAAAAATACAACCGGGGAGATTAGTGTTGAGTTGGAGTGAAGTAGGGGTAATGTGGAATAGATTACTGTCGAGTCTTTAATAACTTTAATAAATAGTCTGTACGGGTTAAAGCCCGCAGTATTTTGACTCAACTAAACTATTCTACATCCATAAGCAGTTTTAAGATAAATTGAACAAAAAAATGAAAAAAGTGATATTTGTTGCAGGAAATTCTCATGGTGAGATTAGAAAAAGTGCTATTAGAATGGCAAGGGTCGTAGGGCGTCTGATAGCGAAGAATGGAAATATTTTATTAACAGGTGGAACATTAGGGGTTCCTGAAGAAGCTGTAATGGGGGCTAAAGAAAAAAATGGGGAAACAGTTGCGATTTCACCAGGTGTCAGTATGAAAGAACATCTGGAAAAATATAAACAGTCGGCAAGAAGTGACAAATATATTTTTACTGGCCTAGGTGATATGGGTAGGAATATATATAATATCCGATCTTGCGATGCGGTGGTTATTATTGGTGGTGGAATGGGTACATTAACTGAGTTTTGTATGGCATATGCTGAAGGTAAACCGATAGGAGTTTTACTTGGTACTGGTGGGATAACAAGTATTATAAAGGAGTTAATTAATTTAACGAAGAAAAAACCTAAAGCGCCTGTTTTCTATTCTGACAAACCAGGTGATCTTATTAATAAAATATCGAAGGTCTATTAAAGAAAATGATAGTTGCTGTACAAAAAAACGGTAAGCTTTCAGAAGATTCACTGGAATTTCTAAAAAAGCATGGTTTTAATATAAAAAGAGCGAATAATTCAAGAAAACATCATATTATTTCGAAGGAAGATATTATTATTCTCGTGAGGTATGGGGATATTGTTAATCTGGTGAAGTATGGAGTTGTGGATTGTGGAATTGTAGGTACAGACTTTTTAATTGAAAGTCTTAGATCAGGGAGTTCACCTTTAAAATATAAAGAATTAGACTTTGGTTACTGCCGAATTTCTCTAATAGTTTCGAAAAATAGTAGTTTTAAAAAAATAAAAGATTTTGAGGAAAAGACAGTTGTAACAGAATTACCTCGAATAACAAAAAAATTTTTTAACAACAAGGGGGTGAATGTTAAGGTAGTGAAAGTTAAAGGAAGCACTGAAGTATTCAGTTTTTTGGGTTTTGCTGACGCTATAGTGGATATTGTATCAACTGGTAGTTCAATTAGAACCTATAATTTGAAGGAGTTTCAGAAGATTTTAGACATACAAGCGTTGCTAGTTTATAAATCATCTAGAAAAGTTGGCGGTTTGATATCCAAAATTAATTATTAAAACAAACGACACCAGAGAACTTTTTCCTTGTAGTATAGGGTTATTTTTCAGACATTTTGTATCTAGATCGCCAACTTAATGCTCGGGCTCATGGTGGATTTTATATACGCCTTGACAATCTGTTTTTTATTGACTGCATTTAAGACGCTTTCTACATTTTCTTCCAACTCTTTTTCCGGCTGGCTTACTTTACCTAAAACGGTATGAATTACCGGCGCATCTTTTTCTGTTCTTAGAACCACGGATTTCGCGGATTCTATTGCGGATGCCTCGGATTTATTTTTAATAAGTGTCCCATTCTTTGGATTTGGCATCAAGCCTTTAGGGCCCAAAAGTTTTGCAAAGGGAACAAGCTTTGGCATCATGTCGGGGGTAGCCAAAAGTACATCAAAATCTATTTTTCCCGCCGGGCCAGAGCCCTCTTGGCCGGAGGCCTTTTTCAATTTTTCAATAGTTTTATCATCGGCAACTTCAACTCTTTTTGTTTTTCCCTCGAAGTGGGGAAGTGCAACATTTTCCGAAATCCCGGTCTTTCTGACTACCAAGTGCATTTCAAGTGTTCCGTCAAACTTGGAAAAGCTTGTTTCTTTAACCAGTTTTATGGCTTCAGGAAGTACGTAGAGCTTATTTCTATCGACTTTTGCACGGGCATGTTGATACTTTTTACTTCTAATTTTAGCTTTCTTAATTTTCCCCTCAGTGCTTTCAGGAGTTATTTCAGTGCTTTCTGCTTGCCCCGTTGCGCTTGCGCTTTTCGGGGTAATTGCAGGTTTTTCTTCCGGAGGTAATTCTCCCCCAACCACTTTTATCCTTTCTCCGCCCTTTAAACCAAGCCCTGCAATCTGCTGTTTCTTCTTAGCTTCATCCTCGCGCTTTTTAGCTTGTTTTTTCTCATACTTATCCTTACCGGAGATTTTTTCTTCGGTTACGCCACCTACAAACGCTGTTTTAGTCTTTCCCACTTTAGTAATAAGTTATAAGTGACAAGTGACAAGTTGTAAAATTAAATTTAAAAAACTTGCTACATGCTACTTGTTACTTTATATCTACTTTGACTCCCATACTTCTAGCTGTTCCTTCAACTATTTTCTTTGCAGCATCAAGATCTTCGGTATTAAAATCAGCCATTTTTTCTTTGGCAATTGTCTCGACTTGGACTTTAGTTAGGGTCCCAACCATTTCCCTCGGAGTAGTTCCAGATCCTTTTTCAAGGCTCAAGACCTTTTTAATCATGTCGGCAACGGGGGCTTTTTTAATTTCGAAATCAAAAGACCTGTCTTCGTAAATAGTGATTACGGCAGGTACGGTTTCGCCCTTCATTTCGTTGGTGCGCTCGTTATAAGCTTTGACGAATTCCATGATGGCAACGCCGTGTTGGCCTAATGCGGGGCCCAAGGGTGGAGCCGGAGTTGCTTCTCCTGCTTTAAGATTGACTTTGACTACTGTTTTTATTTTTTTAGACATATACGATGCGAACCAACGAAATTATGCGAATGCCGCGAATCGAGTCGGACTCGGCGAATAAATTAAGATGGTCTTATTTAATCCTTACATTTTACTATTCGGGTCATTCGAGTGTAATTCGTATATTAGGGTCGCTTTTTTGTCGTCGGGAGAATCTATCGAAGACACTTTAACAATTCTGTTTAAGATATTGTTGTTCGACTTTACCCTCCGACGGGTTTGTCTTCCTCGAATAGAAAAATTTCTTACGAGGTGTATGAATTTTAACAAAGCTCATTGTCAAAGTAAATACCGAGA
>CAYSZS010000028.1:7260-11096 GCA_964435575.1 uncultured Gammaproteobacteria bacterium
TTCTTACGAGGTGTATGAATTTTAACAAAGCTCATTGTCAAAGTAAATACCGAGATTGACTATCCTATAGAAGTTTTGTATTATAGCGAACATGATTAAAGTTGATGGGGGGGGTTTTGTTAGTAGAAGAGATTTTTTGAAGTTCTCCGCTGCTGTGGCTGGAGGAGGTGTACTGGCGGCGTGTGGAGGAGGAAGGGAACAAGATAATAGTCAACTTTTAGAATATCTCAAAAGCGAATTGGGAATTACTCCAACAACCACTCGTATGGATATTGCAAGATTAGCTTACGAAAAGGCGATAAACCCCTCGTGGTTTATAAATAAACGTATTGGGACTTACAACAATATTGAAGGATACCCTCTTGAATTTTCTACTGACGCTATTGGTGAGTTATCGGTCCCTATCCAATACCCGATTGATATAAAATATCCCTCTCCTAATCCCAGTGAAACAAAAGTCTATGCATTCAAACAAAATGGTGTAGAAAATCAACTTATAGTCTATGGTACATCGGGAACAGTTGCGAGATCTAAAGCTTATGGCGAGGATATAATAGGAAATTTTTTGAGTCAATATTTTAGTGGCTCTAAGTCACCAATTAATAAAATACACTTAGATTTTAATTCTGTGTTCTTTGGGCCTGCATTTTCAGCAGCTAGTCCATGGATGTTTGATAAACAAACAGGTGTAGTAACTTATCCGGCTCAAGAAGTATTAATCCGAATTAATCGGGCACATGATTTTGCGGCAAACTTAGGTATGAGTTTGGATAGCATACTTCGATTCGGTTTTACAAATGAGGTTGTTGGTTTTTTGGGGAATCAGTTTCCTGAAACTGGTGATGAATTGATTAGAGGTAATGTGAACGAATCTTATTCGACGCTTGCAGCAATCACTTCAGCCATTGATAAATCTTTTACAGAACTTACTTTAGGCGGGAATGCTTACGTTGATTTATTTCCATCAATCGCAAAGGAGATGGAAATCCTTGCTGAAATTGGAAGAAAGTGAACAGGTAGTCAAAGGGATTTTTTAAACTTTCGCTATTTGCAAAAGGTCTAACTCAACCGGTGTTTCTCGGCCGAAAATTGAGACCAAAACTTTGACTTTGCCTTTTTCTTCGTCAATGTCATCGATTGTTCCCAGGAAGTCTGAAAAAGGGCCGTCGGTAATTTTGACCGCTTCGCCTTTGGAAAATCTTGTTTTAAATCTTTTGGCCGGAGCTGATACGAATTTTTGGATGTTTGTAACTTCGGCTTCGGAGAGGGGAGTCGGAATTTTTCCTGCTCCCACAAAACCAGTGATTCCGGGAGTTGTTCGGACTGCAAGCCAAGTTGGGTCATCCATGACCATCTTGATAAGAAGATAGCCGGGGAAAATTTTTTCCTTGACCGTTGCTTTTTTACCGCTTCTTATAATAACTCTGTCCTGGGTTGGAACCAGGAGTTCGTAAATATTATCCTGAAGTCCCATAGTCTCGACTCTCTGGCGCAAAGTTTCCGCAACCCTAACTTCATGGCCCGAGGTCGTGTGAACAACATACCAGTTTGCGTTGCTATTGTCTTTGGTATTGATTACGATGTGGCCGGGAATTTTTTTCTTTCCCACTCCTCGTTCGCTAATGGCAGTAACATCAGGAGTTTCAGTTTGAGCTTCAGTATTTTGGGTGTTTTGGTCAGACATAATTTAAATTGAAACTAAGACTTCAAGTAACTTTGTTAGGGCGAAATCAAGAACGCCAAGATAGATTCCAATAATCCCAGAGATAATAAAAACGGTCAAAGTTAATCTTATGACCTCATCTTTTTTTGGCCAAGTAACTTTCGAGAGTTCGCTTCTTACACCTTTGATATAGTCTATAAATACCTTCACGGGGAAATTCTACCATATTATAACTTTTTCTGCTACAATAAGGGAGGTGATTTTATGATGAATTTTTACCTACAGATAGGGCATTTGGCGCACTACGCCTTTAGCCCGGAGGGAGAGGAGGCGATTTACTATGGTCGTTGTAGTCAAAAAAAAGGGAGAGTCCGAAGACAGGCTAATTGCCAGGTTCAAGAAAGAGGTTTTGGACTCCGGAGTTCTCCAGGAGGCAAGGGACCGAGCTCGCTACAAGCCGCCTTCTGAAAAAAGAAAGGAACAAAAAGCCCGAGTCAAGTTTTCCATTGAGTTGGAGAAGAAAAGAAACTACTAAAATAGTTGTGGTTAGTTAGTTGGTAGTGATTAGCTTTAAGTAAAAAACTTTCTATAAATTTCTTGCGATGGAATTTTGTTATCCCATGTCTTAAAATAGCTTCTTGATGCTTTTTTGTCCCGTAGCCTTTGTTTTTATCCCATCCATATTTCTTGAATTTGGACTTTTTGCTTAAACTTTCCATTAATTTATCCCTATAAACCTTAGCAATTATCGAGGCGGCGGCTATGGAGAGAGATTTTTCGTCGCCGTCAATTATTGCCAGCTGCCTTCCCGAAATTTCTAAATCGCCGAACTTTTTGGCTTGCCCCGAGCGAAGCCGAAGGGTTTTAAGTGGTATCCTTAAACCCCGAACGTAAGGGATATAAAAAGCATCTATGAGTAAATAATCTACTCTAGAACCAGTCTTTTTATTAGCAATGGTAATAGACCGACGAAAAGCCGAATATGTCGCTTTTGACATCCCCAACCTATTAATTTCCGAAACTTTTCCAACACCTATCCCCCAAGCGAGTGAATTTTTCTTGATCCACTTTGCCGCTCTTTCTCTTTGTACGGCTGATAACTTCTTCGAGTCATCAATTTTAGGAAAAGCATCGGAAGTACCAAAAGTATCAAAGGTATCAAAAGTATTTTTTTGAAAAACTACACAACTGGTAACGACCGGTCCTGCAAAACATCCTCTCCCAACCTCGTCGCAGCCTGCGACAAACTTATAGTCCTTTTTCCAAAGTCGTTTCTCAAAAGAAAAATCCGGTAATTTTTTCATTTAGATTCTCTCATCAGGAATTTTCAGAATTCACAACATCTCATATTTTACTCCCGTTAAGCAATAACGAAGAAAGATAAGATATTAAGTTATCTCACGAGGGTTAAGAAGTCAGAACAGCAGGCGTAAAATCAATAATCAAAGGATAATTATTAAAACTTTTAGATTTATCTTTTATAATTATTTCTAATTAATCATTCCCTAGGCCTTGCGATTACCACTAGGAGCATATTATGTATATCTGGATCTATATATTCGGAATGTATTGTTCCTAGAATTCCTTCTATATCGGATATTTCCATAATTTTTAGTTCTATTTCGCATAAGTCGGGAGACACTTGACTTATACGATCTCGAAGTGAATCCATATTATTAAGACTAGCCGGATCTGGTACTAGAATGACCTCTTTTGCTATTTTGCAGCCTTGGATAAGAAGATTTGTAATATCTGGTGGACGCGGTGAAAGGATCTGAATTCTATCTACCCTCTTTCCCGCTTCTACTTCTAAATCAAAAAGGTTTAATCCGAAAAATGCCACAAATGAACCGTTGTCTTCGGGTGGTCTTATATGCCCCCGGTAAAGTGGATATTTATCAGTGATATATGGATGGGGAGCATGGGAGTTATCAAGAGAAATTACAGTAGAATCGGGATATTCTCGTGCAGCCTCATAAGCACTTAAGCCAGTACCGGTGCCAGCGTCTATGGTCACGCCACGTCCATCAATTCGCGAAGCTTCTATTAGCTCATAGATTGATTCCAATTGTTCCTCGTACGAAGTCCGAGGATTTTCTGGGTTAAAATTACCCGTAAAATAGCGTAGCAATTTCCCCCAGTCTCCGCACTGGGGGGCAGGAAAACGGGCGTA
>CAYSZS010000029.1:0-10972 GCA_964435575.1 uncultured Gammaproteobacteria bacterium
AAAAGATCTGCGGAGTTCCTTCCTGTTTTTGATTAATATTATTGATGTCATCATAGCTGTAATTTGCACTATAAGCACCACCCGCACTTCTTAAGCGATTTATAGCATCATAGGTGTAATTTTGGGTAAGATAGAAAGGATTTGTAGCGGATCTGGCATTATCAGTAATTCTTGTAATATTGCCAATCGGATCGTACTGATAGGAAAGATTTAGTCTTTCTTCTGGTGCCAGAGTATTTCCACTTATAGCAATCAAGGTTAGTCTCATATTTTCGTCATTATAACGAAAGTTTGCGTTTACCCCATTTCCATAATCAAAAGAAAGCATCTGGCCGTATTTATTAAATCTGGCATTCGAGGCATAATTGGATAGTCCTACCGCATAGGGGCGATTATAAGTATGAGTTAATGTTTCTTCGGGAATAGAAACTCCGGGAGTACCAGCTCCTGTACCAGTCGTGCGATTGGTCGTAGTTAGTACTCTGCCTCCCTGATCATAAGCAAACTCGGTTTCAAAAATGGCTGTATTTAATTGAGAATCGGGCATATTAGAAAGCCTGGTTTGGCTTTTGGTAATTCTTCCTCTTTGATCGTATTCAGAAGTAACTTCTTTTATTTTTTGGCCGTTTGCCAGATTGAAAGAAGAGGTGGTACAAAGCCTACCTACTCCATTTGTACAAGTATCGTATACATTTTCCAAAAGAGTTGTACCGTTCACAGTTTTTCTCGTAAGTCTATAGAGATTGTCGTAGGTCAAAACCGAAATTTGTCCCTTGGGATTTGTCTGGCGGACCAAATTACCCAGAAGATCGTACTCATAGCGCCAGGAGTTGGTATCGCCGCTCATCGAAGGACTCATATCAATATCCCACATCTTGGTTTTTCTGCCTAAACTATCGTACTCAATTCGGCTGACCGTAGTTCCTAAAGTATCAATTGTCTCGGTTGGAAATCCAAGTACAGGATGATACCTATTCCGAGTTGTATAAGTTCTGGCGGCATAAATATCAACTACTCGATTTTCAATAGCTTGCCCGAAAGCATCGCTAACCGAAATTTTCTCGCTGCAGAGTGTCCTTGAGTCTGAATCTTTGCAATTGGCATCCAGGATTTTTATTTTGAGTGGATCTCCGTCAACCTCGTAAACAGTTTCATTGCGTGTTCCGTCTGGGAAATAAACCCAATTCTGCCTTCCTAGTCCGTCATAGGTGTAGCGGGTCTTTAATATACCGGGGTCTGTTACAAAATTACGAGTGTCATAAGGATTTTGGGATATGAATTATATGGCTGGGCAGTATACACCGAACTTGAGTACTCCGCCTGACCCAGGCTATTGTAAGTAGCTGAAGTTAGTAGGTCCCGATATCCTTCGCCCTCAACCGGAATTCCAAGATTTTCCCACTGTTCGTGAATCCAAACCTGCCTTGATTGGACCAACTGGCCCAAACCGTTGTAATAACTATGATTTCCCGGTCTAACTCCCGCAGGTCCAACCTCCGAATAGTAAGTCGCGCTTCCTACCAGCATCTTAGGCGTATATGTACCGTTCAACAGTTTACCCAAGCCGACAAGACAATTAGTGCTGACGTCGCACGGGCTTTGTTCATCCTCATTAAAATAATAATACTGGGTCAGGCTGCTGGGTTTGGCGTCGGTATAGTTTTTTCCGGGTAGGTAAGTTCTGATAAGTCTTCCCCAGGAATCGTAAACGTTGTGAGTTATAGCGTTATTTGCATCCCTAACCGCAAGCGGCAGTCCGCGGTTACCCCCGTAATTGGGGTGGTTTGTTGCCGAAATATTAAAATCATACGTGGTTGAAACTGTTTGACCCGCGTCATTTGTCACTTGGGTGGGAAATATTTTGTAGATGCCGTCGTAATAGGTAGTCGTTCGTCTTCCGTAAGGATCGGTCGTTCGAAACACTTGCCAGGGGTAAGTACCGTTATAGGCAATAGTCGATTCGGAGTTGACATTGCCGCCAATCAAAGTTTGGGTTTTAGTCAACTGACCCCTGTCTCCTAGATTGCCATAAGTCTGGTTATCGTAAAAAATTCTTGTGTGGTTATATCCATTTACAGGATTGCTGCTGCCCATCCAGGATTCTTTAGGCAAAGGCAAAATCCATCTGGTCGCATTCGCCGAAGTGTAGTCGCTATAAGAATAACGGGGCGTGTCCGTTGTATCGTCCTGAGACGGGTTGGTGCAGGAAACTTTTCCCCAGTTTGTTGTTTTGTGGGGATTGGCATAGGCATCTCTGGTACCGTCAAGGTTATTATAATCGGTTGTAGATTTGGTACACAGAGTTGGACTCGGCATAAAGCTTTTGGCAACACTCTCGGTAGGCAAGACCAAAGATACCTTCGTATTTTGGTTGTAGTTCGGGCAATATGAATTTAACTCGCTATCTGCAAGTTCGGTTTCGGTGGCAAACATAGGGCCAAAGCGAACCCTATAGCTTTGGATTTCTTCGCTATATTTTGTCGGGTTATCAGCGTCATATACCTGGTTTTTAAAGGCAATCCCTTTCAAGGGGCTGGGCTTGAAACAGGAGGCGGTTTGAATCGCCTGATGGAAGAAAGATTTGGACCTGGCGGCAACGTCGCTTGCCGAATTTTTCTCATAAACTACAGTTTCCACATCCGGATACCCCAGAAATTCATAACCTTTAAAGGGATTGCTGTTATAGCTAAGGCGACAGTTGCTTATACAGGTCATGTTTGGATTTCGGTTTGTTCCAGGGCATATATATCTATTGCTGTTTGCAGGATTCGTGCAGCGATAAACATATTCACGCGGATAATCCTGCGAACAGTCGGTCCTGCTTCTTGAATCCCAATCACAATTTGTACCGCCACTACAATCCCATTGATGGTTCGTAACTCCGGTATAAGAGTCTCCCGGACATTTACAACCTGAGGGTACACCCACGCGACAACTGCCGCTTGATGATGCCTTACAACAATTTCTACCATCAAACCAGTACTCCACTTCGCCGTAGCCGTCGACGTAAGCCAAAGGTGTATTGGTCGAATAATTGAGGGCCGTTCGGAAGCTATTCCCCATTCCGTCGTAATCAATTCTGGCCGCTACTCTATGGGTTTGGATGTTGTAACGGTGGTCGGTTTTACAAGTCCGCTCTTCAAAATCGATTTTGTCAGGATCGCAGTATTGAACACTTAAGGCGTTTCCTCCTCCCCCGTCTGTAAAATATTCAAAGACCGTTTTGCCGTTTAAGCCGTTATCCGCTTCACGCAGGAAAAAGTCATTGGGAGTTTGAACCTGGGTTGTACCGCTATCGCTATTAAATGATGTCAAAGGACAGCCTCCGCTAAAACCATTACAGTTGGCTCCATAAGAAAAGGTATATGAAGGCAGTCTCTTAGCCGACGCATTCGCCGCAGGATCGCTGTCCCAAACGGTAATCTTTTTCAAAAGGGAATGAATCGCTTTGCCTCCGACAGGATTATTAGGATCAGGGTGATCGCTGGCTCGGTACCCGTAAATGTATTCAAAAGTGTAGGCATTTTGTACCTGATTTCTGCTTTTTACCAATATTTTCTTCAACCTATCCGTACTTTTAATGGGCTGCTCGGGCGTAGCTCTATCGCCCTGGTGAGTTGCCTTATCACTGCGCGGTTCGTATTCGAAAGCCGCTTCGTGCAAGCCGTAGGTAATTTTTGCAGGGTAAACAGCCGAAACGTATTTTTTACCCTGATAATCTCCGAAAGCAAACCTATCGCTATAAAAGGCTTTGGCTTCGCTATTGGCGTATACGCTCTCGATACTATATAAAGACCATTTGTAAGTCAGGGCATGCCAACCTTTGAAATCCGAACCGTAAATAAGCCAGGCGCGTGTTCCGTAAGAATTAGTGGTCTCATACAAAGGAAACCAGTCGTTCCCTGTTCCTTCTGCAAAATAAGAAGCATCAGGATCATTAGCCCGTTTCCAACTTGCCTGTGTTGTCGGAGATCCGAAATAATATTTTGTACCGTCGGGCATCGTCGCCGTCCAACTGTAGCGGCAGATATTCATCGACCCATCGCCATAGTTGTGCATCTTACAGCGGGCATATCTTTCCACTTTTACCTTTAAATTCGGTACCGTCCTCCAGACGCTGTAAGCTCCATCATCGGATTCTTTGGAAAGATTAGCGCTGCCAGAGGGCAAAGATAAAATGAATGTATCATCATTCGGATCGTTTAAAGTCCCTTGAGTGTCTCTTGAAATTGAAGCAAATCCGGATAAACCCCAACCCAATCCAACCTGACTTGCCTGTTTCTGATAGGAGTGGCTGGCGTCATTTCTCCATTTTGTTTCAACTCCGATAAACATATCGTCGATTGCCGATGAAGAATAATTTACCGACAAGCCCGGTACGGAAATTCCCGAACCCTGGGGTAAACCAATAGGATAGTCGACGGTTGCGGCACCGTTAAACGAATCCGTTCCAAATGCTCTTATTGACGGAAGTGTAACTCTATCCGAGGCGGCATTGACTTCGTCGGCTTCAACGGTAGCTTCCTGGAAAGATCCGTCAGGAGCTTCCGTTGGGGCGGGTGTAGCCGTGGGCTCGGTTTGCTTCTTGGAAGATGCCGCAACTAGGTGTGAATAATCCTCGCCTGTCACTACCCCGTCATTATTGTAGTCGTAAACCAAATTTTGAGTCTTGAGAGCCTCAAAATAGCCGGGTACCGTCGGTCTTATGAGCCCCACATTCCTCATTAACCTATAAACCCCGAGACGTCCTAAAAGGGTAGATATGTTTTTCGAGAAGAATATTCCCAAAATAATTAGCGAAGATAAAAACAGTCCGGAAATGAGTAAAATTATTTTTCTTTTTGAAAGGAACTTCTTAGGAAGTAAATCCTGTGGCAATGTACTGTCTACTTTTACAGGCAAAGATGGGAGCAGATCCATTTTTTGGCTATTAATTAATTAAAGACATTTGTGTGAAAAATGTCAATAGTGCAACTCTACGACCACAACCATCTCCCCCTTAATTTTTTCCTTAGATAATTTTTCCTTTACCTTTCTGATCCTTCCTCTGTAAACGGTTTCATGCATTTTTGTCAACTCACGTCCGACAAAAACTCGCAAATCGGAACCGAATGCTTTCTCTAGAGTCTCCAAAGTCCTCAGTATTCGAAATGGGCTTTCGTAAAAAACGAATGTACTCATTCGTCCTGAGCTTGTCGAAGGACCTTTTGAAACCAACTTGATTAACTCGATTAACCGTTTAACTTTCTTCTTAGGCCAGAAACCCAAAAATAAAAATTTGTCTGCACGGAATCCGGAAACCGATAAAGCTGCGGTGATGGCTGAAGCACCAGGAATGGGAATAATTTTTAAATCAGGCTTATACGACAAAAGATAATCAATAAGTTCATTTCCCGGATCGGAAATCCCAGGCGTTCCCGCGTCGGAAACTAGCGCTATATTTTTGCCGTCGAGAAGAAATTTAAGAATTTCAAGCTTCTTTTCTTCACCGGAGTGTTGATGGTAGCTAACCAATTTAGCATTTTTCATTTGCCATTTAGCATTTAACGAAGAAAGTAATTTCTTCGTTACTCTTGTATCTTCTGCTAATATTATATCTACCTCAGAGAATATCCTAACAGCTCGTAATGTAATATCTTCAAGGTTACCAATGGGGGTAGCAACAACGTACAGAGTTCCCAAACCTTCTCTACCATGGAACGTCGCCAAGCTCCGCTTATCACCCTTATTTCCCATATTTCTCTCTGTATTCTACACGTTTCCTGTAAAGTTTCTCGGTTAATCCACCCTCCCTCGTGTGTTTTTCTTCCAAAGATTTTACAAGTCGATCCTGGAGATAATTTGCCTGGTTAACAAGAGTTATCATTAAGTTGACGGCTTTCTCTTTATCATAAGGGAGATCAGGGAAATTAGGGTTATCAGGGAGAGTCGGATTTTTCCTAATTATTTTCCATATCTCCCCTATTTCCCTTATTTCCCTTATCGCCTTCTCCTTCGGCCAAACCAGAATCTTATTCTGTCTGGCAAATGCAAGATAATCCTTTAGGAGTTCCTCAAGTGAGCCTCTGTTAACACCCGAAAGTTTGATATAGCCTTTTAAACTTTCCTGCTTGTACCCTTCTGCTATATTCATCGTGCCCGAACGGGCAGCTTGTTCCATTTGATCATGCGTTCTCGATCTTTTATCAATCCATCTCTTACAAAATTCGACCGTGTAATCGTAAATAGGAATAGTAATTTTGTACGCAAGGAGATATTCGTATCCCGCTGCTTTTTTGGCTAACATTTGCTAAAATTGTAGCACTTACACGGGGATTAGCGCAGTGGTAGCGCGCCGCGTTCGGCCTGCCCGCCGAAGCCCAACGGGGAGTAGTTCAGCAGTAGAACACACGGTTCGGGACCGTGAGGTGGGAGGTGCGACTCCTCTCTCCCCGACATGAGATATCGGCGCAGGCGGGGACGCGGAGGTCACTGGTTCGAATCCAGTATCCCCGACCAAGGCTTGGTGCGGGATTCAAAAAGACCGAGAGGTTTCTCAAATGTCCATATCGGCAGCCTCTTCTTTAAGTTTTTTCAGTTTTTGCTGAAGAAAGACAAGTCTTTTATCATCCATAGCAGCTTTTTGTAGCGAGCGATCCAAAATGCTTTCAATACTTTGTATTGCAACTTCAACTAGCTGGCAGAAAGGTGCACCACTAACACTACAGGGTACTCTCAAGTTGTTAGGAATTCTCCTAGTCCCTATTCTTTCTTCCGAAAATGAAGCTTCACACTCCTCTTTTTGGCACCTAATTCCAGTTATTCTTACATCGGCATATCCGGCGGGAATTTCTTGAAGAGCTACAAGGGCCTGGCTTGCATATCTGCACTTCTCAATAGCCATAAACAAAGAAGATAAATGTTACCTTTTCTATCGTTACAGCTTATCACGAATTCACTATTAACAATTGAGGAGTATATCCTAAAATCTCGCTCGAATCCAATTAAGGTTGGGGGGCTCCAACATATTTATCTCCTAAAACAGTCTGTGGATCAATACTAGTAGCATTTGAAATAGTGTATCTCATCCAGTCAAATATTTCAGTGTATCCTTTAACGCTTTGTGTTAAAGGATCTGGTTCTTTTATTGTTTCTGGAGAGACAGAATCAATAGCCTTACAAGCACCGGCAACAAGGGCTGTAACCACCCCAATTCTAAACATTGTTTTCCAAAACCTTTTTTGCACACGCCCTTCAAGGTTCGGTGAATAATATCCCCTCTCGTATCTGTTTTCCATATGTTTAATATAATACAGGACGTTTAATAAATCAATATAAGTTACTTCTAATAAATAAATTTTTCTTACTTATATTTTCCCTAAATTTACTACAAAACAAATTCCCTTATTCTATCGGTTTTCTAAAAGTACACGTGCCCAGTCCTCATCCCACCAGTAAACACCATTTTCTTTTAATCTTCTCCAATCTTCTGACAGCTTCAGCCTATTACTAGAAATATTCCTTACTAGATTAGGATTAATCCTCTGAAGAGCATCCAAAGTCGAAGAATCCACCCAGTAAGCCCAATTTTGCGAATAACCGGCTGTTTTGATTACGCTTATCAGTTCCAAGGGCAGAGGTTGGTTGGTCAATTCTGTCCATTTATTAACAATCGAGTTATCTAATGTCGTATGTCCCAATACCTCATGAACCATGCCTACAGCCATATACAAATAAGTAGGCGGGTTGTCTGGATTAGCAACTGTATCTGCATTTACTGTTATTAATGGTCTATACCTACCGGCCTCATCAAGCCTAAATTCGGTCAGCATAGGAGAGTTTTTTGTTTCTCCAGATGCATTGGGATATAAATCACTTACTATTCCCGTTCTTGTTTCTATCGCTTGACCAGACACATCACGAAAATATCCGGCCACTATTACGAAAGGTCCGAATTCGGAATCTAACATTAAATCTGACGTTGTTTGAACAGCCCTCTCTGTAGCAATTATTTTCTGTTCCTTATTCCCGGTTTCCAAACTTAATGGTAACACAACAGCATAATTCCAATCTCGAACTTGCTTGGCTAAAGCCGTTCTGACATCTTTCTGATCATCTGAAATTTGAAAATCACGCCAAAAATCAACATTAGGTAGTGATTGAGCCGCTGCTCCTATTGCAAAATTTGTATAGTCTTTTTGTTTTATTAATAACCGTAAATTATATCTGAAAGGATCAAACTTCTCGGTAGCTACTGGCTCAGTAGATACTCCTGCTCCTGCACACGCAGCCGAAACACCTGCTGCCCATGCTAAAGCGCCCATTTTCAGAAAATTTCGTCTGGAAATAATTGGTTTGTTAGGTTTTATATCAGCCGACATAATATCCTATCTTTGAATAAATGATATTATAGGATAAATTGTCTACGAAGACAAGTTATACTTTCAAAATCTCCGCAATCTGTTTAACGAAGGAAACAACAACCGTCGGAGCGAGGAGGCTATAGCACTCTACCCCATTATCGTCTTTTACTGTCCAGGGTTTTTCAATTACCGTTACCTTTTTGAAGAACGTCTTGATCTTTTCTTACCGGAGTCTTTGTAGAAAGCTATATAGGTAAGCAGCCCGGCGATCAAGACAAGTGAAAAGGCAATTAAAGCTCTCGCGTTTGCATCCCAAACATCAATCATAAATTTATGCTGTCTTTTACAGCTTGGCTAGCCTTCTTAACCGATAAGATAGGCCTAATGACAATATACCTGCTGCAAAATTTCCAGTCAAGATGAAAAAATCAAAAACTGAACGTATACCATAAAAGTTTGGTACAACAAAAATAGCCGCAAACCACCCGGCAGCAAGATTTACAAATAATTCAGAAAATATTTCCAACCAAAGCGGATCAGGTTTTCTCATTGACACCTTTAATAATCGTAAATCTCATCTTCTCTGAACCAAAGTTTTTTTTCAAACTCTGCTTCTTCCTTTGAACCGGATGCGTGGACAATGTTTCTAACGCTTCTTTGTCCTAAATTTGCTAGTGTCGGTGAATCATACCAAAGATCACCTCTGATTGTTCCAGGAGGAGAGTTAAGTGGATATGTTGTGCCGACAATCTTTCTTACAAGCTCAATGGCGTGAGGTCCTTTAATAAGTATTGCCACTACCGGGCCGTCAGTAATATAGACAAAAAGCCATTTCCTAACCATTTTCCCTATTTCAATGGGATCTTTCGAACCTAGACTTTCTCCAATATCGTATCCGACTTCTTTATAAAAATCTAAAAGTTTATCCCCTACGCTTTTATACCACTTAGTATCGTCACGGTAGTGTTTCCCAACAAACTGTTCGTCCACCCAAACCATCTTCATTCCAGCAATCTTAAGTCCTAATTTTTCAAACCTAGTGATTACTTCCCCAATCAAACCTCTTTTAACTCCGTCGGGCTTAACTAAAACGACTGTTGATTCTTCGAAATCATTCTTGACAATTTTTTTCTTCTTCATAAGAAGTATTCTATGTTTAAATTAGTCGAATTGAAATCCCCAATAAAGTACCAATGATTGGAAACTCAAGTCCTCGCATAATGAAAAATGGCTAAATTGTTACATGGTTAAATGGTTATTTTCTTTAAACCATACAGCCATTTAGCTATTTAACCATTCAGAATTTTACTAAATTTTTCTTTGTCTTTAAAAGGGCCGATTATGGCAAGATTCAGTTTCTGCTTTTTAAAAATGTCTTTTGCTACTCTAACTACATCCCCAATTGTAACTTTCTCAATTTTTTCCAAAACTTCTTCGGGAGTCTCTATAGACCCATGGAAAAGAGCTCTCTCGCCGAAAAAATCATTAACAGCCGCAGTATCCTCAAGTGCTAGTGCCGTTCTTCCTTTTATATACTCTTTAGCTTTGCGGATCTCTTTATCTTTTATTGGATATTTCCCTTCGGCCAGTCCATAAATTTGGTCTAATGTAACTTTTAGAGCCTCTTCGCAATTATTAGGATCAACGCCTTCATAAGTTGCAAGATAACCGGTATCGATAAAACGGGCGGCGGAAGTATATATGGCATAAGCAAGTCCCCTTTTCCACCTAATCTCGTTAAAAAGCCTTGAACTCATGCCTTTGCCCAAAATTATTGAAAGTACCGATTCACCATATCTATCTTTATGCGTTCTCGAATAAGCCGGGTAACCTAAAATAAAATGCGCCTGTTCTGTTTTTTTATTCACTACTTTTACTTTCATTTTGTTCTGCGACTTAGTGAATTTCTCTACTTCCGGCTTTTTAACGAACCCGAGTCCACTGAAATATTTCTTTGCTAAATTCAAAACTATTTTCTCGCTTATTCCTCCAGCAACGGTTATAAGCATGTTATTCGAACCATAATGATTTTGACGGTACTTCATAAAATCTTGCCTCTTAAAAGCTTTTACACTTTCTGGAACTCCCGCAATATCACGTCCCAGAGGGTGTTCAGGATATATTGTCTCCTGAAAAACATCCCCTATTTTTTCCATGGGAGTATCCTCGTGCATCGCAATTTCCTCCAATATTGTCCCCTTTTCCTTATCTATCTCTTGACTATCTAAAATCGGATTAACAATAACTTCCGACAGTATCTCAAAAGCCTTTTCCAAAATACCAACTCTTACTTTGACATAAAAATTCGTCCATTCATGAGATGTACCGGCATTATATTCAGATCCCAACCCGTCCAAAAAACCGGTAACAGCTACCGGTGAAGGATATTTTTTCGAGCCTTTAAAAGCCATATGTTCCAGAAAATGGCTTATTCCCTGTAACTTCTTATCCTCATTCCTGCTTCCGGTTTTCACCCAAACAGTAACCGTTGCGGATTCCAACGACGGCATAGGGATTGTCAAGATCCGAAGACCATTAGGTAATGTAGTAAGCTTATAATCCATATTAAAATGCTAATTAAACTACCACCAGCACGGAGGCTGGTGGATTTTTAGGTGTCTCCACCCTTG
>CAYSZS010000030.1:0-10171 GCA_964435575.1 uncultured Gammaproteobacteria bacterium
TATCATAAACACTGATTGTACTATTAACTATCTTAGTTGAAACCTTATTATCCTTCTCCTTCTCGTAAGTCACCGAAAGCGTAACAGTATCTCCATTAGCCTTCAGCTCCCCACTTACTGCTTCAAGCGCATCAAATACGCGTGTAACAGAAGTACCATCGCCGGCAGGACCAGCGGCTCTGGCATTAAGGATTACTCCCTTCGGGTCGGCAGGAGACAGCCTATCATAACCAATCATTGCGAGTGTGTTTCCTGCACTTTTTCCTGCATTTTCCCCCGAAGCCTGCACAACCGGAACAATGGCAAAAGCATATTGTTTGTCTTGGTTTGGCTTTCCATCATTGCCCAAAGGGTCAAGGATCAAGGGTTTTTTATTATCATTATTCTCAACAATAACTTGCATTTCAGAAACGGTTGCAGCCTTAAGCTCCGAATTTGGAAACTTTGCCCCTGCAAGTGGTGCCAAAGCAACACCAGCCAATTGCATATCAAGATCCATATAATGCACGTTTTCCGGAGCGAGAGCTGTAGGTTTAGACTCGTTGTTGGAAGGCCTTGAACACGCAGCCACCGCAGAAGCAGCTCCTACTTCTAGACTTAACCCAAGAAACTGTCTTCTTGATATTTTTCTATCCGGCGTCATAAATATCCTATATTATACAATAATAATAACTTTTCTTCAAAATAACAAACTTATAGTTTGATGGAAAATTCATACAAAAAACCCGCCCTTCGGCGGTTAAACGCTTCTGCCTTTTCCCCAAACATATTGCAGATGTCCATCTTGGGACTATATCTTAGCAAAAATTACCAACTTCTTCAAATCTCCAAACCCAAAACCCATAGCAATTAAGATTCTTTACCCAAAACACCCTGCTCCTGCGCCAACCCCATGCTCATAAACCAAAGCCAAAGCATCGTGGGGATTGCGTATGTGTAATCAAAAAGAAAATTTATGCTGATTGCTAAAAAAATAGCCTTAAAAAGTCTGCCGCGTATTCCACTTTCTCTAGAAAAAAAAATCTTTCGTGTGACCACAAATAACCAAATCAAGAAAAAAATTACTAATACTCCCACTCCCGAAGCAGCCTCTAGAAAAATATTGTGGGCAAATGCCGACATCGCCATCGGATCTTTTTTCCACTGCATCGATTCATAAGAAATCTTTTGGAAATTTCCCATTCCGATACCAAAGGGATGTTTATAAATTCCCTCTATCGCCTGGACAAAATAGGGTCTGGACAAAAGCAAATCTTTAGTTGCAGCAGCCTTTAAAAATAGAAAAACCCCGAACAGCAAAACTGACAAAAGTAAAAATTTATATTTCGAAACCAAAGTCGATCCACCACTTAGATACACAATGTACAAAATCCCAAAAATCAAAGCCAAGTATGCCGAACGAGATAGAGATTCGGAAAGAATAAAAAATTCAACCGGCACAAAAATTAGATAAAAATACTTCTTTTCAAAAATTATTAAATAACTCGTGATAAGAGTAACTACTGCCCACAAATCTCCCAAATGGTTGTGTTTGAGAAGCTCCGCCGCAGGAAAAACAAGATTAGGCTCACCTAAAAAAACACGCGCAAAAGGCAAACCTGCAAATGAACGGATAACAAAAAATACAGAAAACAAAACACCCAAAATAAGTATCAAGTGTAGAAATTTATCAGCAATGTCGCGCTTTATGTTATAAAAGGAAATCCAAAAAACGCCACCGGCCAAAAAGCTGATAAAACTTAGTAGCGAGCTTTCTCTATCCAAACTCCACAAAAGACCAAGAAAAAAAACTTGAAGCACCAAAAAGAAGAAAAGACTGCCTTTTGGTAAAACCAACTTCCGACTTTGAAAATACGCAGTCGCAAGTAAAATCAAAGAAAGTGCCAAACCCAAATAAGGAACTACCGCCTTGTGGTTTCCCAATCCTCCCACAAAAAGAATAAAAACTGTGATTATGAAAAATATTACAGATAAAACTTTTTTTCTATCCATATCAGCCTTCAAGACCTTCCAAATGCCCTTTTGTCAATTTTGCTGAAGCTTGTGATAAAGCAAGAAAAGCAAACCACAGACAAAACATTGCTGGAATCAGGTACGTAAAGTCAAACATAAAGTTAATCGTCAGGGCAAGAAAAAGTGCACTATATAAATTTATTTCGCGTCGGAAAATCTCAAGCAAAATCTGCAACAGCCAATAAATAAAAATGATGGCCAAGGCGCCAACTCCGCTTGTATTTTCAATAATAAAATTATGGGCAACTGAGCTTACTTGGTCAAAACCAAGTATCTGGTTATTTTTGTCACTCGATGTCAGGTAGAAATTCCCCATCCCTACACCCAGTGGCGTTCTTACTAACCCCACCATTCCCTGAATGATATAACCCCTGGAAAAAAGTGTCGTTCGATGCCCTGAAATAAACAGAAAAACAAAAAGTAAAATTCCAAGCAAAGCAAAGGTAAACTTGTTGTATTTTTTCTTAAAAAACTGCGCGGAGTGAAGATAAAAAACTCCAACTGTTAGCCCGACTAAAGCTGAACGGGTTGATGATGCGACTAAAAAATAAAAACCTACTACAATCAGTACGGCCAAAAGCGCCTTTTTGAAAACAATTTTCTCGCGCAAGAAAAAGTAGTACAAAATCAGAAGACAAAACATCCAATAATCCCCCAGATGAACGTGGCTTGAGTCAAACCAAAGAGGCGAATATAAATTGAAGGCGTTGACAAAGATTTTTCCGGTGATCAGGGTATAAACAAAAATTCCGCCGAAAACCAACCCCAAAAAAACAACGCCTGACAAAAACAAATTTCTGATCCTTTTGTTAAAGTTATAAAAAATCAGCCAAAAGAGCCCACCATCGATATATAAAACGAGTGCACCAAAAGCACTATTTCTTGATTTTGACCAGAAAAGTGAAACAAGAAGAACTACCAGATATAAACAGTACAAAAGAAAATGTTTAGGGATTTTGATGCTTCCTTCCCTAATTGCCAAAACGGCAACTACCAAAACAGAAACCAAGAGAATACACAACTTAACTTCGAGTACCACCTCACCCAAACCACCGAAAAGTAGAAGTGCAAGTAAAATTAATACAATTATTTTATCAATCATTTATTCTGGAGTTATTAATGCGACTGATATATTCTTACGGTTTTTCCAGACTATACTGTGTTAATTTTGATTTTATAACATCTTCTGAAGTGGAAAAACCTTGCAAATAATCAATTTTTTCAGAATAATCTATGTCCTCAAAATATGCCAGCTGTTCTCTGAAAAGTTTTTCATTAAATTCTTCTTTGAAAATAAACTTTGCACGCTGTACAACATCTTTGAACGAATTCCTGCTAATTACGAAATAAAGGTCGACGTAATCTTTCCATTTCGCACGTCTACCCAAGGCGTAAGCTTTCAATGCAGAAAGTGTAATTTCATCGGGAAGATTGATAATATCGTTATAGTTTTCACCAAACTCAAAATTGAAAGGGTAATGAAGAAATGTTAACTTCACCTCATTCACAACTAATGTATACTCATACGTTTCATCCACTAAAACCGCATCGATTTTTATTGTATTTCCAATTCTGTCTCTAATCTGCCGTGCATTAAACTCACTAAAGGTAGCTAAATCAAAATCAATAGATCTTCTGTGACCGATCTCTAAAGCCATTGCCGTCCCTCTGATGAGCCCAAAATCATCGCGAAAAGATTTTAAAAGGGGGAGCAATTTATGTTGATCCTCCAACAACACCTCTTCATGCATATCTTTGGAAATATTTTTGGAAATAACTAACTGTTTTTTTCCTTAGGTTTACCCTCTTTCCACCCGATATCTTTTCAAATATTTCCTTTATTCTACCTATCCCTAATATTTTCTCGGCATCAAGATAGTCGTCCCAGTTACCAAAATTCAAAATATGTTCAACGACGCTCGTTTCTGAAAGATCATTTTTATCCTTTACGTACCACACCAAATACGGCTTTTTTACAATTATCTCAACAAGATTGTTCATATATATATTATATCTTAGATAGACCCGAATTTAAGAAACAAAACAAGAAAATCCAGGGTTCTGACTTTAAAAGATTCCCCACGGGCGTTGCCTGTGGTATTACCACTTAACGATAAGTAAACCCCAAACCCGCCAAAGAAAGAAGGGTTAAAAGAATTAAGACAATTATTTTATCAAGCATGTACTTAAATGTCGGAATAAAAAAACACAATTTAATCTAAGGTCGATTCTTTGAATGTTAACAAATATCTTTTTTATTCTAAAATTAAATGTGAGTAATTTCTAGATAAAAAATGATTAGGACAAAAATTTCTTACATCGTGCTTATTTCTGTAATCCAGTTGTTAACAATCGCAAGTCTCGTTAATAATATATTCTTACGGAAATCTTACTCAAATGTTCTTGGTTCAACAATTAGCAATATAAATGGTGAGAAAAAGAGTATGATCAAGGTAGATTCTCCCTACCTTAAACATTATTATGAATTACCAGCTTCACAAGTTATCACTGATACCCGATGATTGAATAACACTTCCGAAATAGTTACCACAAATAAAGATGGACTTAACAAAAGAATTGATTATAATCCCGAAAAACCTTAAGATACTCACCTGATTAAATAAACCTCCGAGGGCTAAGAGCCCTCAGTTTTGTTTTTAATACATCCGTTGCTTTTTGACATATTGTGAAATCACTTTGTCTGTCATTCCACCCACTGACTTTACGAGGTATCCATCAGCCCAAAATGTCACCTTCCAGCAGACCTTGTCAAGACTGGGGAATAATTCCCGTACCTTTTTACTGGTTCCCCCTTTAATTGTATTCATAACTGCGGAAGGACTCCATTTGGGCTTGGCTCAAAGGTATACATGCACATGGTCCTTCTGTATCGCAAGCCCAAAGATCTCCCATTCATGAATTTGTGCTGCAAACCTAATCATCCCTTCGATCTTTTTGGCTAGATTGCCTTCCAGTATTCGCTAGCGTACCTGGTTATAAAGACAAAGTGACATCTTAGGTTGTATTTAGCTTGCGCCGTCGACTTCAATCACTTCATGATTGAAGTCTAGCACTTTACAACCTTTCTCAAGGAGCTTTACAGCCGGGGTCTGACAGGCCTCGGATAGTCGCTTAGAAATTATAAATATTTCAATATTGCATTATTTCACTATAATCAAGAAGTATGAAGGGGAATATAATTCTCAGACTATTTCTGGTCACTACTTTTATCTGGGTTTTATTTATAGCGTCTGAAATATTATACGAAACTCAAAACGATACTGGCCGAATAGATAAGACACTTCACTTTCTAATTCTTAACAGTTGCCAAAACAAAAACCTATCAAAAATTTGTCATCTTTTTATAGACTTTGAAGCAAATAGATATATGAAACGATATAGAGTAAGTTATTCTAATTTAATTCCAAACGATGAAGGTCTTAACTACATTTTGACCAAAAATGATCTCATTAAAAAAGATGTAGATAAAATAATTTCTGAAAAAATTAATAATTCTCCGCAAGAACTCAAATCACCTTTTTTCTCCAGCATCTATTACCATATTGGAATAGATATGTATAAAAATGGTTTTAAGGTTCAGTCTATTCCATTTCTCAAAAAGTCAATTTACACACATTCCGAAATTAGTTTTATGTACGTCGAGCTGGCAGATGTCTATTTTGATCTTGGGAAAACAAACGACGGTGTAAACGTTCTCGAGTTTTGTCAACAATTCCAATATCCCGCAAAACACTGTAGGGAATATCTTGAAGATTACAATCAATCTGGCAACAAATACGAAATTGGGTTTTATGAAGATGTAATCGATGATTATCAATAAATACCTATTAGACGAGAAAGAAGGTTGCTAAAAATGACTCGGGAAAAAATAAAATTACTAATTATCGTAAAAAGTATTGACGGAGGAACCGGTACGTTTTTTTTAAATTTACTAAAAGTCAGTAAATTATTTAACAAAAAGGAAATATTAATCAAAGAAGTGGTTCTGGAAAAACCCAGCTTTCGAGACGTTAAAAAATATAACTTCAAGTATTTAAGAAATAAGAATTTCTATCCCCAAAAATATTCGCTGTCATTACGAAACATTATCTATTTTTTAAACGAACTGTTATATATAAACAAAACAGTAAAACGGTTTTCCCCTAATATAATTTTAAGTATCGATCTACGGTGTAATTTGTTGGCTCAAATTACAAAATTACTATCGCTGAATAAAATTAAAATTATAAATACTAACCATATTGATTTACTTAAAACCATTTTCAATAAGTCGACAAATAAAGTCAATTTTTTTCTTAAGGGGTTAATTAAATTGACGTACAACAAATCAGATGCAATCGTTTGTGTTTCCAACAGATTATCCGACAGTTTAAAAAAAGATTTCAATTTGCATAAAAAAATTATTACTATTTACAACGGTGAAAGTTTTCCAATATCTAAAGCAAAAAAATACAAACCTAACAGGAAAAAAACCATAACAACAATCGCCCGTCTAGTAGAACAAAAAGACCACATCAACCTTATAAAGGGTTTTAAATTACTACACAATCAAATTCCTAACACTCAACTAATCATCGCCAGCGACGGCCCAAAAAAAGCAGCGCTCGTACATCTGGTTCACAAGATTGGTCTAAAAAATAATGTTAAATTTGTGGGCTGGGTAAAAAATATTTATAGTCTACTAAGTAAGTCAGATGTTTTTGTACTTTCTTCAAGAAGAGAGGGGTTTGCTTATGTACTTATAGAGGCGATGTCTCAAGGATTACCAATCATATCTACCGACACCCCGTACGGACCTTCAGAGGTATTGGATAATGGCAATTATGGCATATTGGTCCCAATGAAAAAGCCTAAATTACTTTCCCGGGCGATGTACAAATTACTTACGAACGGTGGCCTATATAATCATTATTCATTAAAATCAATTCAACGAAGTAAATATTTTACTATTGATAATATGTTAAAAGGTTACCACGATGTAATCATGTCTATCATATAAATAATGACTCCAAAAGTATCGATAATCACACCGACTTTCAACCATGGAAAATACATAGCAAAATGTATTAAATCTGTATTGTCTCAAACCTTTACGGATTGGGAACAAATAATTGTCGATGATAATTCAACCGATGACACCTACAAAATTGCATCACAATTTGTTATACAAGATAAGCGGATAAAAATTATAAAGCATCAAAAAAACTGGGAAGCACAAAGTCTTGACAAGACTTATAACCAAGCGCTGCAATTATGTAACGGCGAATATGTGGCAATACTTGAAGGAGACGATATGTGGCCCAGAAAAAAACTCTCCAAACAAATAGATGCATTGGAGAAAACAAGAGCAATACTTTCTTATGGCGACTGCATTTTTGTGTCAAAAATTGGTCTACCAATCTATTTATATACTTATAATTACGATAGAAAAATTCTTAATAATGAGCCACCCGGAGCAATTTTAAATCTCTTTCTAGAATTAACAAAATCAATCATTCCTGTTACCGTTATTATTAGGAAGGACATTTTAACTCAAATTGGAGGATTCCAACACGACAAAAACTATCCATTCACCGATATTCCAACATTTGCCGCACTATCTCTCAAAGGAAGATTTATTTATCAAAACAGCATCTTGGGATTTTACCGTAAACACGATAAATCTCAGTGGTTTGAACATGTATCAAATTCAAAATACATGGGTAAGGACAAAATTAAATACTGCATAGATAATCTAATTAACAAAAACCAAAAATCACCCACCGTTAAAAAAATTAAAAATAAATTATCAACTATTTCAAGTAAGTATGATACAACATTAAGAAAAAGATTTAATGAAAAGAAAATTAGATTATTAATAAATAAAATTAGCTTTAGTAATATCTCAATTTTGTTGACATTTGTATTTATAATTCAGTACATAATTTATAAAGTTGAAAAGTTTGCGTATGAAAATTGGAATTGACGGTTTACCTTTATCGATAAAGCATCCTTGCGGGGTCAAAATTTACTCCGAAGAGTTGTTAAATGCATTAATGCGAATTGATGAAACAAACGAGTATATTATTTTTTCTCGAAACAAAATAAGAATACCCAATCAAAAAAATTTCAAATTGTTTATGATTCCTCAAAAATTACCTTTTTATAATAGACAATTTTTTATGACTTATTATGCCCAAAAAGAGCATGTTGACATCTTCCATCACTTAGATTCATTCGGTACTATATTTAAAAGTGGGTTAAAAACCATAACAACAGTACACGATGTCGACTTGTCAAAAATTTATCCAAAGACGCTCGGTGAACTATACAACAGGCTCTTGGTGGAAATTCTAAGATTCTTTACGTTAAGAAAAACCGATCACTTCATTTCTGTAAGCAATTACACATCAAAACAACTTTTAAACAAGCTACGAATGAAGAAGAAGAAAATTAGTACAATTTACGAGGCTTTCAATAATAAATTTAGAATTTTAAACAAACATACCCGCAAAGATTCTAATTATTTTCTTTGTTTGAGTGATTTTAGTCCCAAAAAAAATACGTTTAGAATAATTAAGGCATTTTCCCTGCTTTCTGAAGATATTAGAAATAAATACATTTTAAAAATTGTAATTTCAACAAAAATACCGAAACAAAAATTAGCCAACTTTGCACGAGAACTAAAACTACTTTCCAAAATAAGGTTCATTCACCGTCCTGACTTAGACGGGTTGGTTACATGTTATAACAATGCAACTGTATTTTTATACCCGTCATTGTACGAAGGTTTTGGATTACCCATTCTTGAAGCCATGGCCTGTGGTTGCCCCGTCATCACATCAAAAATCAGTGCCACTAAGGAGGTCTCAGGAGGTGCTGCATATCTGGTTAACCCTAAATCTGTTGTGGACATTTCAAAAGCGATGAATAATATGGCAGTAAGCACCGTTTTAAGGAAAAAATATATTAATTCCGGACTAAAACGGGTCAAAGAATTCTCTTGGGATGAAACGGCCAGAAAGACACTAAAAGTTTACGAGAAAGTTTACAATTCGATGTGAAATCGAGAAGTTCAGATCTAACTTCAATTTATACCAACAACAGTTGCCCTAACGAACTTATTGCTAAAAGCCAAAGGTAGTTGTTGACCGATTCTTAAAGGCATATCGTTTAGTACAAACAAGTCATCACCAATTGTCTTTGTCAGAACTTTTAAGGTAAGAGTTGCGTCTTTATAAAAAGGATCGCGACGCAGTACTAAGTTTCCACTATCAGTCCTAACAGATCTTTCAGCAGGTTCTAATTTCAATCCGATCAACTCCACAAGAGTTATACCTTTTGAACTAGTCACTTTATCACCCACCGACAATGATTCCAGTACTTTTGGTTCGTAATTTACTGCGTCTTCATCTACACCTCTAATGATAGCTTTAACAGTCTTATATTCAGTTGTCGAATTATTATCCAGTCCAGTATTTAAAACCCCAATTACCAATCCATCAAAAGTTACATCTGATAAACTAAATGGAATTGTTGTTCCCACACTTAATGGCCTACCCTGAAAAACGTAGCGTTTCGCTCTTGAGTCATAAACCGCTTCAACAGATAAATCAAGATATACAGCCTTCATTTGTTCGTTGATATTAAATGTTTCAACATCTTTGATAACTACAGATTTTCTGCCGAGTGTATCTCTTTCCTCGTCGCCTATCTTGAAAGCATCTGCATACCAATTTTGGGGATAACTCCATGAATAGAGAACCTCTTTATCCGTAACTTTTACCTTAATATCAATTAACTCGCGTTTTCTGAAAAAAAACAAAAAAGATCCAAATAAAAGCAGTATTGTTAATGAAAATACAAGATAATCAAACCAGGTAAATCGTTTTATTAATTCTTTAAACTTTTTAAATATATTATTTTTACTATTGATCTGCGACATACAGTGAAATAATACCAAATCCCAAACAAATACCCAAATATGGTGAAATGTTTATATCAAACGGTTGTAAGGTAAAAAAAATAAAATAAACTAACAATAAAATTGTATATATAACAAAATAATCTTGATGAATGGCATTTGCACCTTTTGACCTAATACGCTGGTTGACCAGCTCTCTTAGAATGTAAAAAAAAGGTGCACAAAATAGAACCA
>CAYSZS010000031.1:0-9505 GCA_964435575.1 uncultured Gammaproteobacteria bacterium
AGCAGATACTTTACCTTTCGATGCGATAATCATTATTGGGAAAAGGATTGAGTAGTTGACAAAGGTTGATCCAGTGTGACTATACTAGAAGTGTTCGGACTGGGGGTGAAAAAAATGATACTGCCCAAAATAAAGAGGGGTTTTACTTTAATCGAAATTCTTTTAGTCGTTGCTATTCTTTCAATCTTATTGGTGGTAGTCTTCGCAGCTCTTAATCCGGCGACAAGACTAGCGGACACCAGAAATGCAAGGCGCTGGAATGACGTAAATCAATATTTAACCGCAATACATGAGTGTCTGGTTGATAATGGTGGTACTTATGCAACTTGTGGTCTAACTAATGATGGAACTGTGCGCGAGATTGTAAATACAGGAATTGCAACCGCATGTAACGCAGTCTGTACTGGTGTTCTCGCAACCGGAGATTGTGCTGACCTAGAAACGGAGTTGGTTACAAATCAGGCTTATCTCGGAAGCATTCCAACTGACCCGGGTGGAGTTACAACCGATCATTCCGAATATTCAATTCGCGTAAATAATGGTATTGTTACAATTGCTTCTTGTTCGGCAGAGGGGGGAGAAACAATTTCTGTAGCCAGGTAAGTAGGGGTTAAAGAAGATTTATGAAGTGGTTTCAAAATACTTCATATAACTCGCCGTAAGACCTCAAAACGAGCCTATTTGACGAGTTTTGAAATGAGTTCTATTTTCTTGATTATGAATTCAGTGTTAGGGATTCTTGTTGCGACGGAGGTTTCAGTAATAAGTCCGACATAATCAATTTTTGGGAAGATTTTTCTTACTTCGTTTTGGAATTTCTCGGCTAAACCTTGCGAAAATTTATTGTACATTCCGCGTTCCGTATTGGCACAAAGTCTATTTTCGTACTCGTGGATAATTTCTAAAACTTTTTTACCTTCCATATTGAATCTATCTTGAAGTCCGTCTGAGTTTAATGCATATTCGTCGTGGAGTTTTCTGAAACTCTCGAAAACTTCCTTGTTCTCCTCAAGCATTTTGGCAACGTATTCTTTATATTTAGTCATCATTAGATTGTATTAACCAAGAGGTGAATTTTCAACCATATGAATGTTTTGCACGAAGTAGATAAGGAGGTTAAGAAATTAGCCGGTAAAAAAGTCAAAAAGATTCAGGACAAATATCATCTTGAAGGCTACGGTTATATAGCAACATACGAGGATCCGGATGGAAATTATTTCCAATTGGTCCAGGTAAGATAAAGGTAAATTTAACTATTAATAATTAACCCCGCCTTAAAAAGCGGGGTTTTTGATGCGGGTTTCTTTAGAGGTCTTCCTTTGCTCCGTTCCAGTATAATTAGTGGATATGAAAAAGAAACTAATATTATTTTCGGTTGTATTGTTGCTACTTGGTGGAGTTGGTGTTTACTTTTGGATAAATTCCGTTAGACCCCCCATTGAAACAAAATTTGTACAAAAGAACGAAAAACTAATAACGAAAAACTCGAAATCAAATGAGAACTCTGACATAAAAGTAGGCAGTGTTGAAATCAAAGAACCCGGAATTACTGCACTCGTTCCTAAACAAACCCATACATATCAAACATTCAATAATTGCGGCCCCGCGACTCTATCTATGATTCTTTCCTACTACGGTAAAAATGTTTCCCAAAAGGAACTTGGAGAAAAAATGAGGCCATATCAGGTTGCATCGGGGGATAATGACGACAAAACAATTTTTACGTCTGAATTCGTCGAGTGGGCCAAGAAATACGGCTTTGAAGCAATAAGGCGGGTAAACGGAGATATTAACATTCTGAAAACGTTTACCGCAAATGGCATTCCTGTTGTCGTCAAAACCTGGCTACATATGAATGAAGACATTGGACACTTTAGGATTATCCGCGGTTTTGACGACGGCAGCCAGGATATAATTCAAGACGATAGCTACGAAGGCCCCAACAGGAAAATTCCTTATTACGACTTTCTTTCTATGTGGCAGCCTTTCAATTATGCTTACATTATAGTTTACACTCCTGACAAAAAAGATTTGGTCGAGGCAATAATTGGTTCGGAAATGGATGATACTCTGGCTTGGGAAAGCTCTTTAGGTCGTGCGCAAAAAGAGGCCGAACTTGATACGGAAAATGTTTACCCTTGGTTTAACCAGTCTATGGCCTACTACCATTTGGGCGAGTATCAAAAGTCTGTCGAAGCTTACGAAAGAGTTGAAAAGAGGCTTCCGAGGCGCATGCTTTGGTATGAAATTGAGCCAATACTGGCTTATCAAAAGCTTGCTGATTTTGAACGCGTTTTTCAAATTACCAGTAAGGTTCTTAACGGTGGTAATAGAGCCTACTCCGAGCTTTATCAGATAAGAGGGGAAATTTATCTAGTACAAGGAAACAAAGAGGCCGCAAAGCGTGAATTCGAATTGGCCGTCCAATACAACAAGAATTACACCCCCGCACAGGAGTTCCTTTCTCAAATATAATTGATAGTCTCCAATCTTAGATATCTTAGATATATGTTTGCTAAGTTTAAAAATAAGAAAATGTTTTAGTCAAAGATTATAATTGACCTCCTGCTATTTTGAACATGATAATTACTAAACGATCGTGTCGTTTTTATCATTATCAACTTAATTCAATCGTTGTGGAGATGAGCGAAAAGTTGTAGAAATATACATCTGTGGCGGCGAAAAAGGATACCAAAAGGATGGTATTTCCCAAGAAAGGGAGGGTATTGGCTAGAGTATAGTCGGAATTGCGAATTATTCGATGATGAGTTTTCCTACCTGTCCGTTTGCGCGGTGCTGGCCGACTGAGCAGTAGTATTCAAATTCACCCACGGTATCTGCAACAAACGTAATACTGTTTGTTTCTCCTGCTTTTGTAGTAGGAATAGATACATCCAATTCTTCTATATTAAAGTTGTGCGTTAAGTCTTTTGCGCTTAAAATAATTGTTACAATTTGGCCCTTTTTTACCCTAATTTCATTTGGTGCAAAGTTGAATGCTCCTGCCTCAACGTTTATGATCTGTTCTTCCTCAACTACATTACTAACTTCAGTTTCGACCCCTTGTACATTCTCGTCTGTCGCAGGTATTACATCGCTCACGGGTTGATTTCTTCTCTGGCTAAATAAAAATCCACCCACGACTAAAAGTACGACAATGGCAATTCCTCCTAAAAGCATTTGATTCATTGGTTTTCGACTTATTATCTCGCTATTTTGTGTTTCTCCTTGATTTTCTTCCATACTAATCACCACCTTTCAAGTTTTTGTCAAAAAATTCTACGGATCTTTTTATAGCAAGTGAAAAGTTTTTTGACAAGTTGTGGTCGTCGCCTTCATAAGCATAAAGCTCGACCTCTTTTTCTGCCTCCTTCATTAATTTTTCTAAGGATTGAGAAAATTCATAAGGAACGTGGGTATCGCTTGGTGCATGATGAAGCTGCAGGGGACCCGAGATATCCGACAAAAAACTTGTCGCCGAAATTGAGGCCCAAAATTCGGGATTTTCAGAAGGTTCACCATACCTTTCAACTAACTCTTGTCTCCATCGCCTAGCCTGAGGAAAGGAAGTTACGGCAAGAGTGGGTCTTCGACGTCGCCAGTTTTCTAACAAATCTTGATATGAACCGACGACTCCTGCCCAAATTACACCGGCTTTAATGTCTTTGGTGGTAACCATTGCTTTCAAAGTAATCGAACCCCCCATCGAATGTCCCCACATTCCGATTCGATCTGCATCGACGATCGATCCTGAGCGACCGAAGGGAGTCGAAGAAGGATCCTTAAGTTTTTTTATGGATGCCACAGCATTAAGTACGTCAATTGTGTACGCGTTTGATCCATAACCACCGGATGCATCACCTTCAGAATTTCCATGCCCGCGATAGTCCGGTTTAAAAACTATGTAACCGTTCCTAGCAAAACTATCAACATAAGCAATATATCTTTCGGTAGTTTTGTAATGCGCGGGTGGAATATAACCGTGGTTAAATATTATCACCGGCCAACCGTTTTCTGGACGATTTCCATTAGGCACAGTAAACAATCCGTAAATTTTTAAACCCTCAGACTTATATGAAACAATATATCTTTTGTAATTTGATCCAGATTCCAACGTTTGCTCTACAACAATATCACTTCCAGGATATTCTCCGCGTCTTAGTGCTTCTATCGATAGCGGATGTTGTGCGTTTTCCAATCCACCCTCGTTTTCTAAATTTAGGTTAGGATTATCAGTTAGGTCATTTATGACATTCGATACACTTTTATTCCTTGAAAAATAAACCAGTTTGTTTCTAGCGAAATAGAGAAATCCTGCGACGATAACAAAAATTCCAAGAAAGATTGTTAATTTGCGTTTCAAAAACATAGGATCCATTATACCCAAAAACAAAAAGTATAAAACCCTAATCTGAGAAAAAGCTGAAAAAAACACCCCCCGAGTCAGACTCAGAGGGCGTTTTTAATCCTGCGCATAAAAAATTAGTGCATCATGCCCATGCCCATTTTGCCAAATCCTCCATGGCGGCCGAAACCACCATAAGGGGCAAGTTTAGTGGGATCTATTCCTTGATCTTCAAACCACTGTTGCATTTCTTGTCTTTCCTGCTCATGCCTTTGTTGCAACCCATCCCATTTGGCAATTAGCGCATTCTTTTGAGCTTCTGTAATCACGCCATCGGAAACAGCCTCGTTTAAGCGTTCTTCTCTTACCTTTTTCATCTCTTCCTGGCGTTCTTCGTGAACCGCGTCAAATACGGCTTCAACATCATCCTCTTTTAAATTAAAAGTTTCTGCTAGTCGAGGAACCATTGGGTTGACATTTCCGACTTCATTGGCTCGTAAAGATCCTACGCCATATGCGCCCAGAGAGATTACAGCACCAAGAATCAATAACGATATTAAAAGTTTTTTGCTCATTTTTCTCACCCCCTTTGCCTCGCCATAGCTTTAGCGTAGGCGGGCTTGATGTTGTTAATCTACAACTATATTCTGAGAAAAAGCTTAAGGGTTGTTAAGCTGGAAGTGAATGGACTGGAATTTAAAAAGAAGCAAAAGCTCGTGCATGAAGAATTTCAACTCTAGCCATGGGGCGAATTTCATTTTTGGCAAGTGTGACGAGGGCTATGGTTTTGCCTAAAGCAGTTACAAACTCAACTTCCATAGCTTTCTCCTTATCGTAAACATGAACCACTGTTCCAATATCGCCTTTTTTGAGTCCGTACTCTTTAATGTCTTTCTTGAGAACAACTGTATCTAATTCGTCAAACATATAAAACTCCTTTTAAAGAATTATACAGGATAAGCTGTAATAAAACGAGGCCGAGTTTTTCCTGTTTCAACGATCCATATAGTTTGTATCCGAACCGATTTGCCTTTCGAAGACTTTATTGTTCCTTCAATAATGTATTTCTTACCATACTCCGAAGAAGTTATTTCAGTTAGTTCATTTTCAGCAGCGATTTTTAATAATAGCTGTTCTAACTTTTTAGCGTCTTTTTGACTGAAGCCTGTGGTATTGAAAAACTTTGCTTTTAATTTTCCGACTGGATGTTCTATAGAAAGCAAATAATTCTTAATCTTCTTCGTAGAAACTAAGGCGACTTCTCCATTTGGCAGTTTCATTCCAACTACATAATACACCAATTACAAGGGGAGTTTGACCATGAAAGTAGATCCTTTCCCAATTTGACTTTCCACTTTTATCTCACCCTTATGCACATCGACAATTGATTTTGCAATTGAGAGGCCGAGGCCGTAACCGTCGGCTTTGATCTTACTTCTCGAAGTATCGGCTCTGTAAAATCTATCAAAAATATGAGAGATGTCTTTTTCATCAATCCCAACTCCTTTATCATCTACTTCTATATTTGCATGCTTTTTCTTACTTTTTACTCTTACACTTACTTTACTCTTTTCGGGCGAGTACTTAATCGCATTATTAATAAGAATTGAAATGAGTTCTACTAAGCTCTGCGGATTTCCCTTAACTACCACTTGACTCAGATCCTCTTTTACTTTTATCCTCTTATCTTTGGCTTGTGGCATATTTCTTTCAATCGCTTGTCTTGCCGCCTCGGCTAAATCAACGTCTTCCATTGGTAAGCCGCGACCATTTGAGTCGTAACGAGATAGGGATAAAAGATTGTCGGAAAAGTATTTCATTTTGTCTATTTCCGACAAGTTACTTTTTAATAATTCTTTTGCATCGACTAATTTTAATTTTTTATCACGAAGTGCAACTTCAACTTCAGTTTTCATCGAGGTTAGGGGAGTACGAAGTTCGTGTGATGCATCTGCAACGAACCTTTTTTGTTCGTCAACCATTACTTCGATGGGTTGAAGAGTTTTGCCTGCTAGAAAGTATCCTGCCGTTCCGGCTAATACAAAAATTGCTCCGTTGATGATTGCCAGTTGAATAGCGAAACGCCGTTTTGCAAGGTTTATTATTTCGATGACTTCATCTGGGGGGATTTCATCAGGATAAATTACAAAAGGCAAAATTCTCGTAAAGCCACCCTGCCTTTCGATTAAAATTCTTCTCTCGGGTAGGTTGTGCATTGATTGATAACGAAAGCCACGACCGAGTTCTTTTGTAAAGCCACGATAAACTATCAAACTGAAAAACCCACTTACCAACATTATGATAAGTAGATACCAGAGTGTGAGTTTAATGCGAGCGTTTTGAAACATGTTTTTAAAAATTTCTAATTATTCTAATTTCTAATTGACCTAAACAAATCCCAAGCACTAATATCCCAATAGGTTAATTTCCTAAACGGTATCCAAATCCTCTCACCGTATGAATTAGGGGAGTGGAATTTGGAAAAGCGTTATCTATTTTTTTTCGCAGATAGCCAATATAAACTTCAACGGTATTAGGCAATATGTCTGCGTTGTAGTCCCATACGTGGGCAATAATTTGGTCTTTGCTTATAATCCTGTCAGGATTACGCATTAAATATTCGAGAAGAGAGAATTCTTTTCGCGAAAGAAAAACCCGCTTTCCAGATCTTTTTACTTCGAATGTTAGAGTATTTAAAATTAAGTCTTTAGTTTTAAGTATTATATTGCCACCGTTTTGAGGCCTCCTGGTAAGCGCGCGGACACGGGCTTGAAGTTCTTCAAAAGCAAAAGGTTTTACCAAATAGTCATCGGCACCTGAGTTAAGTCCGGTAACTTTGTCCTGAATTTGTCCTTTCGCAGTCAGCATCAAAATCGGTGTGTGATTTTTTTCTTCCCGAAGTTTTTTACAAAGAGTTACTCCGTCCATTCCGGGGAGCATCAAGTCTAATATTATTGCATCATATTCTTCGGTTGAAGCCATATCGTATCCTTCTGTCCCATCATAAATCACATCCACTGCAAACCCCTCTTGTTCCAGGCCACGCTTAACTGAATTTGCAATTTTGTGTTCGTCTTCAACAATAAGCACCCTCATACCCTAAATTATACATTCAAACCTGAAAATTAGCTGAAAAGATGGCTTGTCTGAGGAATTTATTCTACTTTCAAAAGTTCTATTTCGAAGATCAGAGTCGAGTTAGCGGGAATCGTTCCGGTAACTTCTGCGCCATAGCCCAGAGAAGAAGGAATAGTAAGCTTTCTTTTTCCACCAACCTTCATTCCGGCTACACCCTGATCCCAACCCTTGATTACAAAACCTGAACCTAAGACGAAGCTAAAGGGTTCACCGCGGTCATAGGAGCTGTCAAATTGGGTGCCGTTTGTTAAAGTTCCTTTGTAATTTACAGTTACAGTTTTTCCTACAACGGCTTCTGCGCCTGTTCCTACTTTTAAGTCCTCGATTGTTAATTCCTCCTGCATGGGTGTAATTGTAACATCTTGCATCGGTTCCTGAGTCGGCGTAAATATTGTCGGGGTTGGTAAGGAAGAATTGGATGAATTATCCTCTTGGGAATTTTTATTAAAATAAAAAACGCTTACCCCAATTACCGCAAGGATGGACACGACTACTAAAAATTTATTCATTTTCGATCTTCTAAGATTATAAAAAACTGATGGCACTTTTCAAGTAGGTATCCTAGGATTTGAGAAATTTATTTGTTAAAGACAATAAAATCTACAATGCGATTTGTTAAGGGGCTGCAAAGATAACAAAGAGATTTTGATTTATATAATTGACACCAACTAGGAAGATGACTATTATCTATTCAATGAATAAGAAACAAAAGGAAGAACAGATCAAGTTTTTCGTTGATGCTTTTCATGAAGTTGTTATTCCTGTTTTAGATAATCTGGCAACTAAGGATGATTTAAATCAAGCTGTCGATAAAATCGAAAGACGAATAGACAAAATTGATGACCGTTTGGACAGGCATGGAAAAATGCTTGGCGATCATGAAAAAAAGCTTGATAAAATCAGTAAACATATCAGGCTTGTTGCTGTTTAAAGCTTGACCACTTACTTCTTTTAACCTCAATATTTTAAAGTTATAATTTTTTTGTAGGATTTTGTAGGATTAAGATTAATATGAATTTGAAAGAAGAGAAACAATCTTTGAGAACAAATACCTTCAATGGATACCTTGGTTACAAGGACAGCTTTTAAAGCACGATATTGCAGTTGCAATCCCAGAAGTATATAACTATTAATAATCCATGGAAGAATATCTTACTTTTGCTAAAAATCTTGCACTAAATGCAGGTAATATTATGCTTAAATACTTTCAGGTGGGGTTGGATAGTAAAGTTAAGAGTGACAATTCAATAGTTTCAGTTGCAGATGAGGAGATTAATCAACTTGTTATCGATGAAGTTTCAAAAAAGTTTCCAGACTTTTCTGTTTTTGGTGAGGAAGGGAGCGTTCATAAAAAATCCAATTTCGTCTGGGTCTGTGATCCATTGGATGGAACAGTACCCTTTGTTAAAGGCCTTCCTATTTCAGTTTTCTCCCTAGCTTTAGTTAAAGACGGTAAGCCTATTGTTGGGGTTGTCTATGATCCATTTACAAAAAGACTTTACTCTGCAACTGTAGGCGGTGGAGCTTATTTAGATGACTCTTCTATTCGAGTAAGTAATAAAAAATTGGATAGACAAGCAACAATTGATTCCGAATGGTATCCAAACACTAAATTTGATTTCGATCCAGCTTGCCATGATTTATCTTTCAAAACTGGGGTTTACGTTTTGCATATAGGCAGCACAATTAATGCAGCTTGTATGGTTGCCAGTGGACAATTGGAAGCAATGATCTTTGATGGCTCTGAAGAAAAAAATGTAGACATAGCTGCGGTTAAAGTCATTGTAGAAGAAGCAGGCGGTAGGGTAACTGATTTATTCGGTAGGGAGCAGCGTTATGATCAAGCGATCAAAGGGGCAGTAGTGTCTAATGGCATAGTGCACAACCAACTAATTAATTTAGTAGATATATGAGTAAAATTAGATGGTTAACACTCCAGGAATGATATATGGTTAACACTCCAGGTGGTTAACACTCCAGGAATGATATAGGTAGACAAACCTGGTATTATCTACGTTTTTA
>CAYSZS010000032.1:0-9349 GCA_964435575.1 uncultured Gammaproteobacteria bacterium
ATTGGGTATAAAACTATTTTATCACTCAAGTATTGTAAGGGGCAAGCTATTTTATTCCTAACGAATATAAATTTGGCGAAGCGGAATCAGCACCAAGATTGGTGAGAATAAGCAGCCTATCCATTGACAAAGTTGGGTAGATATGGGGAGCAACATAAGAACCCGAATAGACGGTTTGCTTGTTAGTTGCGTCATAATCCATGATTGTGATATTGGTTTCCTCCGCGAGGATTAAGTGTCTTGAAGACGGGTACCAAGCCAGGCTTCTGGTTGCGGTATTGACGTCTGATAACTGATTAATGGCTTCCTGATAATTCAGCCAACCATCCAATAAAATATCGCCAGTTGTTATATAAAAATTTCTGTCTTCTTTGATGTCGTAGACATATGTTCGTCCATCTTCAATGCTTCTTTCTTGTTTTTGACTGGATGAACCCGGTATGGGTTTAATCAAGTTTTCCGGTATATTTGCAGAGCCGCTGGCGGTATATAAGACCATATCCTCGTCGGGAGAAAAAACTACTGCCCGTGCTTTGCGGTTGAGCGTATCTTTAAGTTCTTCCGGCAATTTTTTAATTTGAGCCTGTAGACGTTTTTCTGTATTCACTTGCCAGGTTTTAAGAATCTCTTCTCTTTGGGTACTTACGTTAATTCGCTGGGATTGGGGGGTAAAGGTAGCGGCATCAAGAAGATATGTACCTTTGGTGGTTGTAAGTAATATCTCTTTGGAGTTTGGAGACCAAATTATGCTACTTTGGCTTAGATCGCCGTCGGTTAACCTTTTAGGGTCTCTTGCAAAACCTAAGGGTAAGTTGATCGTTTCGATGAGCCACAAACCTTCACCCCCCCGATTTTCTGCTATTGGTAAAGCCACATATGCAATTTTAGTCTTGTCTGGTGATGATACAGGATTAAGAGCACCTGAAAAGGTAACCGCACTCAAAGAAGGAGCCATTTTAAAAAGATGTGCCGTTGCTTCGATGACAACCTCTTTTTCTATAAGTAGTCGTTTTTCCCAAGTGATATAGCCGTCTTTCCTGACCGAGACGTCGTAAGTATTCGGTGCGAGTGGAACTGTGGCATTTGTTCCGGTTTTAAGTTCACCGTTAATAAAAACCTGGGCACCGTCAGGATGCGACTTTATGACTAAGATGCCGTTTTGAGAAACTTTTCCTGTTTTTTGATTGAATCTGAAACCTCTGGCGTAAAGAAAGACCAAGGTTCCGATAGAACCTACAAAAAGGAAAGTAGCTAGTAAAACTAAAAGTCTTATTTTGGTCACAATTTGATATTATATATTAAATAAAGTAACTTTTCCTCCTTGTTGAACTAGATTCCTGTCAATATAATGTCGGAGATAATCAATCAGTTGTCCGTTCTCGGTTTTCGGTATTCAGTTTGTAGTTAGTCAGCCATCGGTTTTTCAGATTGAGGAACAGAAGACCGATAACCATACTTAATCATGTTGAGAAAGAGAATAGCTATTGACTTAGGTACCGCTAACACCTTAGTTTGGGTTGCGGAGGAGGGTATCGTTGCCAACGAACCGACAGTCGTTGCGATTTCTTCCGAAGACAGCCGGGTTGTGGCCGTCGGTGAGGAAGCAAAAAGGATGCTCGGTCGTACGCCCGAAAGTTTAATCGCATCCTGTCCGATGAGAGAGGGGGTAATTGCCGATTATCGGGTAACCGAGGCAATGCTCAGGTATTTTATAGGTAAGGTTGCAGGAAGATTTCAAGTCTTTAGGCCCGATGTAATGATATGTGTACCTGCAGGTTGTACCCAGGTTGAAAGGAGGGCGGCGCTCGATGCAACTCTGGCCGCAGGAGCTGCCCACGCGTACCTAATTGACGAACCTTTGGCCGCCGCGATTGGCGCAGGTATACCTGTTTCGGCCCCATCGGGGCACATGATACTTGATGTTGGAGGCGGAAGTAGCGAGGCGGCTGTACTTTCTTTAGGTGGTGTAGTGGTACACAAGTCTGTTCGTGTCGCAGGCAATAAGATTGATGAGGCGGTTCAAGACTATTTGAAGAAGAAACATAATCTGGTTGTAGGAGATACAACCGCAGAGGAAATAAAGATAAAGATTGGTTCTGCTTTGAGGCTGGCCAAGGACGAGAAAGTGGAAACGTCAGGAAGAGATTTGGTTTTCGGCCTTCCCCGAAGCGTCGTTGTAACAAGCCCTGAAGTTACAGAGGCTATTCGATCTACACTTATGCAGATAATTGGAGTCGTCAAGGCGGTATTGGAGGATACTCCACCCGAGTTGGCGGCAGATATAATAGATAAAGGTATAGTCATGAGCGGGGGAACAAGTCTTTTGAGAAATTTCGATAGGATGTTGACTGAGGAGACTGGCGTCCCGGCCCACGTTGCGGAAGAACCGCTTTTGTGCGTTGTCAGGGGAACCGGGGTTGTTATGGAGAACATAGAACTTTGGAGGAGGAGCGTGATAACAAGGCGATAGGATGCTTATGTTGGTACAGGAAAATATTCGTGGTCAAATAAACTTATTACAGGGTAATGTATTTCTTTATAAATAGTTAAATAATCAGGATTCTAGTGCTATTTAAAGAAAGCATTTCTGAATGGTATAAGATACTATAATAGTAAGAGGTGTTGTAATAAATTATTGGGGATGCATTGAGGATAAGTTGTTAAATCACGTGCCCAGAAACTGTTTAATTTATTTATACAAAATGTTGAATTTTTAAAACAAACATAATAATTAAGGTATCCTGTAGTAACAATCAAATTAGAGTTGAAGATACTAAGCCTAGCAAAGATGATTGAGACAAAATATAGTAATATAGGATAATACAGAATAATGAATTTTGTGTAAAGACAAGAACTTTTACTAAGATTTTAATGAACTTAATTAAACTTTATCCTAAATTACTATAAAAAAAGTTTTATTAAAACCGAAAAGTATGCATAAAAAGTTTGTTAAAATGTACCAAAAAGACCGAAAGACCGTAAACATTCTTAATGTAAAAATCGATAGCACTTCGAAACCTTCAGTGCTAAGGTATGTTCGGGCGAGACTAGCCGAATTTGAGGCAGGTAAAGCTAAAATAACTAAGTTTTTGATCGTAACTCCGAATCCGGAGCAGGTCATGCGAGCTCAAAACGATGAAGTTTTTATGAGTATTCTTAATTCGGCCGACCTTTCAATACCCGATGGTATTGGTTTAATTGCAGCACACAAATTTTTGAATTTACCAGTAACCGAAAACTTAATACTTAAACCATTTCTTTATTTGGCTCAAGGATTGGGAGTCGGATTTTCCATAATTTTTGATAGGGATTGGTTAACGAAAGACTTGAAAGTTATAAGAGGCCGTGAACTTTTTATGGAACTGATAAAGTTGGCCAATAAAAAAGGGTGGCGGGCGTTTCTTTTAGGGGATAGACTTCATAGTGCGCGAAAAGCGGTTGAGGCGTTAAAGAAAAGTTATAAAGGGGTAAAACTTATTGCGGCTGATGGACCGAATCTTGACGCAGACGCGAACACCAAAGAAAAGACTGATGTGGAGGTTGAGTCAGAGGCAATTGGTGCAATAAATAAAGCGAATCCTCGTATACTCTTTGTCGGTTTCGGTGCTCCCATACAGGAGAAGTGGTTGTACCGCCACTGGAGTAAGTTAAATTTTGGCGGAGCGATGGTACTCGGCGGTACATTTGACTATGTGTCTGGGAAGAAAAGATTTCCTCCAAAGTGGATAGAATCTTCTAACCTGGAATGGCTATGGAGATTGTTAACAAAAGACCAGAAGGTTAATAGAATTTTAACCGCATTTCCCCAATTTGCATTAAGCGTTTTCACTGCCAAGTTACGACAAAATCCCTATTGACACCCCAGTTGTGGTTTGATACCTTGTGATTAAGAAAGTTAATGTTTGAGTTCAAGACTGTATCAAAATGCATAAAAAGATATGCCCGATTTAAAGAAAATTAAAGCTAAATTAAAGCTAGGTGATCTTCCAGATCTTCTTACTGTTCGCGAAGTGGCAGAACTTCTTAGGGTTTCACCTTTAACTATTAAACGTTGGGGCAAAAGAGGCAAGCTTCCGGCAATTCGAATCAACTCTCGTGGCGATAGGCGCTACAAAAAAGAAGCCGTATTATGGCTTCTGGGAATGCAAGAAAAAGAATAATAACTTCCAGCATATTTATATTTCCATATTGACAATATTACAACGATCGGCGCAAAATTATCAATATTGATTTTAGATTTTATGGGAAAACTTCTGAGTCTAAAAGATTATTTGCTTATAACAGCTGCTTTTGCTGGTGATTTTTTGGAAGTTACGCGGTCGGGGTGGGGAGTGATGCCTTCAGCAATGAAAAATATTTATGGATATGTACCACCAAAATGGAAGTACAGCAGTTACCTTTCGAGTGTTTCAAGACGATTATCAACGGGCGATATAAATAAAGTTGTAGATAATAACGGTAGTGTTCATTTGGAACTTACTCCAGGAGGGAAAGAGAAGTTTAAACGAAGGTTTCCTCTTTTTATGCAGAACAAAAAATGGGATGGATATTTTATGGTTGCAGTTTTTGATATCCCGGAGAAAGAGAGGACGAACCGTGATAATCTCCGTCGTAAACTTAAAAGCTTGGGTTTTGGTATGCTGCAAAAATCTGTTTGGATTTCGCCTTATCATTTTGAAGATGATATGAATGAATTTCTTGATAATATGGATTTAAAAGATAAGGTGTTTATGTTGACCGCTAAGAAACTCTTACTGGGGGATATTAAGAAATTTGCAGGTAAAGTATGGAAACTTGAAAAAATAAACAAAGAATATGCCAGAGTTTTTGATACGTTTTATAAACGGAAACCGTCAATTGATAAAGAAGGCTCTAAACTTAAGTTAAGTTCAAAACAAGCAAAGCAGGTTTATGACTTATACCTAAGTGCATTACTAAAAGATCCTTTACTTCCTAAAGAATTTTTACCAGGTGATTGGTTGAGAGATAGAGCTTTGAGCCTGGTAAATCAAATTTGAATATGACAAAAATAGAACGATCGTGTAAATACTATCATGTTCAAATTATTATTGCAAAATTACAGAGGCTGTATAGAGGAAAATTTGTGGATAAGTGGTATAATTGCCGTAGGCAATAACATAAATACTTAAAAACTGAAAAACTGAAGAACATAATCAATAATCAATAAGCGTTAAGAAAAAAAGAAATGAAAAAGATGGCAGAAAATTTAAGTCTTTTTTTAATGGGTTTAATAAGACCCTGAAAGTTAACACCCTCCAAATCGGAGGGTTTTTCGTTTTACAGCTATAAATATTTTAAAAAGAGCAAAACGACCCTTAAGCTGACGCATCTCGAGGCGTATTCGAACAGAATTAGCCCGAAGGGCGTAAAGCCGAGAGCTAAGTTGCAGAGGGTTAGACTGCAGATCTACGCAGATTAAAAACGGATTTACGCTGATAAAAAAATATGGAAGAAAGATTGTTATATAGGGGAGAAAAAGATATACAAGGACCTGAAAATCAGTCTGATTTGCCAGTTGACTCCAATTTTGTTCTAAATTCAAATCTTTACGGATACAGAAGAATAAGTAGAAGAGCGTTTTTGAAAGCGGCTGCTTTAGCATTAGCTGCTTGTGTAGCTCCACCAAGGGAACCGCCAAGTCAACCTCTGGGTCCGGTTGGAGTAACAACAATTCCGCGAGGAGTGGATACCCAACAAGCCCAGAGTGCAACCTCGACTTCGGAAAGAATTCAAGCCTCTGAGGAGGTATATACGGGCTCTAATTTTGACCTCAATGGCGGGGGGATCGAGGTAACTCCCGTTCCCGACTGGCAGAGCCTGATGAATGAGGCAAAGGCTATATCCGAAGCTCAAGTCGTTCCCGGAAGCGTAATTGACCAATGGGAAAAACCGGTTGAGGAAGGCGGGTTTAATGCCGGAATTCAAAGTTTAGTCGAAACTTTGAGGTCAAAATTAGCTTCACAAAACATAGTCGAAGGAAAAAGTGATTTGGATAGAGTAATTATCGAAGTGGTTGCAAGTCCAGGATCAGGAGGCTGGGGAGTGAGGATTGTTGATAAAGAAACAGGTACTCCCTGGTCATCCTTTTTTAATGAAAAATATACAGACTTCCCTTACCGGGTTCCACAGGGTGAAGAAGGAAAACCTCTGCCTTACGAACTAAAACCATACAATGTAGCACTTGAAGACGGTGAACGTTGGGCAATGGTTGTCCACAACGGCACCCCGTTTTGGTTTACAGAAAAAGACAGGCAAAGAATGGGTGTCTTTAATTCCCAGACAGGACAGATTGAGAGATTTGTACAAGTGCAAGAGGAACAGGTGATAAAGACACCAGAGGAGGTTGCACAGGAGCTTTCGTGGGTAGCCGAGGATAGTGTAGGATACGGTATTGATAGAAATTACAGATTTTCGGACGATGGAATGTATCTGATTGAGCTAAGGACAGTCAATGACAGTATGGTTTTCTTGAAAGTAGCCAAATTGAATCAGGAAACTAACGGCTGGGAGAAAACATCTATAGCAGAAAAATATGAGTTTTTTGCCGGAGCACAACATTATTCTGCGAAATATTCGGGTAATCGTTTTACAAACGAACCCCGCGGAGATCATAAGGCGGCTGAATTTATGGGTTTTTGGACAGGCACCATGCAGGAAATTACATTAGAAATACCGGGTCTGGGAGAGGTTGACGCTATAAGTTTAGGCATTGTTTATAAAGATAAACAAGGTAAACTTAGAGAAATATCTGCGATTTCCCAGTATCCTGATTTGCCGGGCAACAAGAGACTATATACCTTCTTTAAAGTGTGTGGAGGGATTGGAAATTGTTATAGTTTAAATTCTGATTTTGATTATGGGGGAGGTGGCTTTATAACATTAAAGACAAGCCAAGAGGTTTTAAATTATTATCAATTAGGGAAACCCTTAACAGTTATGTTTCGTTTTCAAAGACCGGATACCAAACCCCGTGTTATAGAAGGCGCTTATGACGGTTATATAATTTATGATGATTTGATAACCTATTATATTTACAACAATTATAAAGACGTCGTAATCCAATTTTCAAAACATGTGCTTGAGGGGGATGAGCCGCCGGAAGGACAATTTATACTTCCTGTTGATTTTTTAGACATATCTATGAGTAGAGAGTATTATGAGAAGCTTCTTGATGAGGTGGATTTATTTTTCAGTAATAGACCATAATAATTTATCAAAAAACCCAAGTGCAGTTATAAATCCTTGAAGGATTTAAATGTAACCCAGTTATATCAAAAATTGCATACCGATAACTATATATTGTACCATTTATTTGTATGTCTACCGATAAAAAAATTATTCTGACAGTCTTCTTAATGATACCAACTTTTCTGATAATTATAGCTGTTCTATTTTATTATTATTTGCTTCCTAAAAATCCTCTTTTCAATTACTTTCCCGAAAAAAGCGGAAGATATCCCGAATTAAGATGGGAGTTTAATCATTTCCAGCCGATTTATCTATATAGCTATAAAGATAAAGAGGGAGTATTTATAAAAAGTTTGTATCGCAATAAGGATAAGAAGTTGAGACTTGTCGATTTATATCTTGGTGGAAATAAAGCTGGAATTGACTTGCCTCTTGCAAGCTACACTCCTGATGATTCTGAAAAAGAGACCGTAACATCGGTTGAGGATATAAGAGAAAAGTTTAATATCGGTGACAGATTTAAAGTTGCCTATGTGTCAAATGTTTTTCCCGACCTCGAAGGAGATATAATAGGTTTTAATGACCCTCGAATAAATGAAATCTGCAGTGACGAAATAAGAGCCTGTATTCTTGCAGAGTTAATGACAAAAGGGGATATGAAATACTTAGTCGATTTGGGTGTTTTGGATAGAATTCCTAAAGGAGGTTATATACCCGTATTGATGATGTCGGGGTATATGGAATAATGAAACTTATCAAGTACATAATCGGAATATTTGTTAGTTTTATTGCAATATTTTTCGTAACTTCCATCGCATCAGAAAATGTCTATGCCGATATTTATTGTGGTGCAGGATCCGAATGTAGAGATGGAGCATTTATCGATTATTCTTATTGGATTTGTGACGATTGCCTGTTTGATCCTTGGTGTTGTGATTATGAACAGGATCGCGAGTCCGTTTGTCTGTCGGGGGCAGGAGGAGGAGAAAATTATTGCAGATTGGGAGGGTACGGAGGTGTAAGTATAGGAACCTGTGTATCAAGAGAAAAACCTTGCGTTCAGGATGAAAAGACAGCCCTGATAGGTTGTTGTGGGAATGAAGCCGGGGGTTCGAGTTGTGGTGGGGCTGCTGGCGTTTGCGGTGGCGATTGTCCGGCCGGGCAATCCTGCCAATGGGTTCGTGCGGCAAGCGAGTGCCGTTGTCGAGCCCGCGTAGCACCCGGAACCTTTTTTCTGATCGAGGTCTTTTTTGATGCAGACGCAAGCGGCTGGTTTAGCGCTGGAGACGGGTTGGTTAATAGTACAGGGATGTGTGAAGGAGAAGATTTTGACTGCGAGCCCAATGGAGACCCCAATCCTTGTTCAGGATACAGATTCCCTGTTTGCAGCGATTGTATAAGTAGTGGGTGTGGAATAGGGGGCATCGAATGTCATATTTGGGAGCGCTGTTTTAACAATAGATGTACGACAATTAACGGCATTGGTGTTATTAGAGATGGGTCTTTAGCCGCCTCTTATCCTGCCGGTTGTCCGGGTGATGGTGATGAACCTGATGGGAGATCACCAAGGACAGACATCGAAGTCGGAAATTTACACTCACTCTCTTTACCGGCAGGATATAGAACTATTTCTGCTGACAGATTTCCCGATAACTGTGAATTTTTCAGTTCAACCGGAATTGTAAGCTGTAGCGACGACTGGTCTGGAAATTACAACAATTTAAGATTTTTAGTCGGTTTTGATACAGGGCCTTCCTGTACTCTTAATCCGGGTGATGTGAACCTGGTTCCCGGAGCGACTTTAACACTACCCATATCCATAAATACCGTCAGCGGAACCGTTGACTCAATAACTGCGACCGTCTCAAATTCTGCGGTTGGAAGCGTTTGCCTTAGAGATACTTTAGACCCTTTATCTTTTTGCCCCCCCGGTGGTTCTTCAGAGGTAGATGATAATCTTACTGATCAGTTCCGATTAAGTATGACCGGTTATGCACCCGGTTCAGGAGAAACATATACCGTTTCAGGATTAATGGTTGATGAAGGAAATGTTTCCTGTACAAATCAGGCAGGCTTTGATCTTATCGGAAATATTACTGTTTCAAACACTCAGTCTTGGTGGCAGGTTGTTGGCGGTGAC
>CAYSZS010000033.1:0-4229 GCA_964435575.1 uncultured Gammaproteobacteria bacterium
GGTAGGACTCGAACCTACAACCTTCTCGTTAACAGCGAGCCGCTCTACCATTGAGCTACAGGGGAATAATGTTAAGGCAAAAGGATTATATCATCTTAAGATTAACAGTTGAAGTTTGAGGTAGAAAAGTAATTCCTGCTTCGATTTCTCTATGACAATTCGCGCACAATAAAACACATTTTGACAGTTCTGCTTGTAATCTTTCTTTAGAATATGTGTATCCTGTATCACCAATTGAAAACTCTTTCTTTCCCCATACATGATGAAGTTCCAAAGCGCCTATATATTTGTTATAACCGCACACTACACATTTACCACCCTTTACTTTGACGGCAATCTCTTTCAACCTTCTCCTTTTTATCCGCACAGCATTTATTAAATACGCAGCTCTATCTCGATATTTTCGCTTATCTTTTGCCACGATTCAGTATTAACCAAATTAAACCCGAAGTCAATATTCATTTTACAATTTTAAACGGAAACTTGGATCTGTATTCAGCCTACTTCCCAGTGACAATCTTTTATTTAGAAAAATTAAAAACTCAGTTAGAAAAAAACCAAGGGGTACAAAAATAAGGGTGCTTGCTAATTGATTTTTCAAGAAAGGGAGCGCATAAAAGTAGGACATAAGAAGACCCGTCAAATTTTCAGCGTACATGTTTCCAAGAAGCCAGACGCCGAAATTAGTCCAGAGATAGAAAAAAATATTTGAGGAAAATCCAATTAGGGTGAGGGAAGAGATATCAAATATTTTTTTCGTGATTCGTGATTCGTGATTCGTGATTCGTTTGGTGAACACCTTTAAAATACTACTCACAAGAAATGCGGGGATAAGAAAGCCGCTCCAAGTAAAAAGAAAAATGTTTGAGTTTCCGATGATTCTGTCAGAAATTGCAATAATCGCAAACGTGAGCCAGAAAGATTCCTTCTTTCCAAAATAAAACGAAGATAAAATCATTGCCATTGTTACTAGTTCAATATTGGGTCCAAGATCGAAAGCGACTCGTTCAGAGAAGGCTGCGAGAAATAGGAGGACTAGTATTAAGTGTTTTGAATTGAGTATTTTGTATATAGAATTTTTCATTCAGGTTTGATAAAGCGCCATTCGACGCTGTCTCCCGGATTTATATTCATTTGATCGGCGGCAATTGTGCCTGCCTCGCCATTTACAAAATATATCCAAGCCATTTCGGCAGAAGATTCCTTGCCTCCGATTGATTTGACGAATACCCCAAAGTCGTATTGTTGCGTTTCTAGAGAAATGTTTTCTTTTTCAGTTATATTTTTCAGCAAACTGAATGCGGTCGAACCCTCGGCTATCTCGATTGAGTATACTACCGGATCTCCCTCGCCGTAATCGACAACCAGCATCGCACTTTGTAAATTTGCTTCAGGAGTTGGGGTAACTTGGGGAGATTGTGGTGGTTTATATTTAGGTACAAGAAAGAAGGCTGTGAGAATAACTCCTGCGGCTGCTAAAACAAATAAAAAGAATTTTTTGTTCATGGCTTTCTCCTTACGCGGGATATCCTTCGATGGTTCGACTTTGCTCACCACTCAGGACAAGATTGCTAGTTTTCCGGCTCTAGTACGTTCATGTAAGCTGAACGTACCTCACGGTTGCGGCACAGCTTGGGACTCACACCCAATTCCTTTGACGTACCATTCAGTACATCACCCTGCCGAGTTTAACTCGGCGGGGAAACACAACCTCTAAAATCCATATTAACAAAAGGAATAAATCTTGCAAGTCCTAATTTGTGATAATATGAAATGATATGCCAAGAGTTACAATCCACGAAAAAGCAGGCTATTTGTCCGACGCGGTTTTTGCGGCAAGTGATGGCGTAGTTACTACGTTTGCAATTGTTGCAGGTAGCGCCGGGGCATCGCTTGACGTCGGGATAGTATTAATTTTGGGCTTTGCCAACCTTTTTGCCGACGGATTTTCCATGGCAGCAGGAAATTACCTGGGAGTTAAAAGTGAGATTGAATACGAAAAAGCTAAGAACCAGGAGACCGACCACGAGGGTCTGCCCTTAAAGCACGGTATAATCACTTTTACCGCTTTTAATATTTCAGGTTTGATTCCCTTAATTCCCTTTTTGATAAGTACAAGATCTCCTTTTGTTTTATCGACCATCTTAGTCGGCTTAACTCTGTTTGTTGTTGGCTTTTTGAGGACCGTCTATACCAGGCAAAGATTTGTCAAAAGCGGACTTGAAATGTTTACAGTGGGGGGTTTAGCAGCATTTGTGGCTTTTATCGTGGGGTATTTGGTTAAAGGCTTTCTTCCGTAGTATGGGTTCCAGGCCCGAAGGGGGGTGAGAAAAATGGCTAAGAAGGACATGAATATGTACTCGCAAGTTTTGATGGGGGGTGCATTGATATCTGTTTTATTGGCGGGGATAGGCTACTTGGGTACGGATATCTGGCTTGCCTCGACGCAGTGGTTATTGGTAGCAGCCGTACTTGCACTTTTTGGAGTTTATTTAAAATCAAGTTAAAAATAATTTCCGCATTTTTTACGCATTATTTCCGCAATCAGTGATTTTTTGAATAAATTAGAAATCTCATAGTATTTTGCTACTTGAAGTTTTGATTTGACTTTCGGATAAGAGTTTGCTAATCTTTGGCCAATGAAGAGAAGGGATATAGTAATAGGGATTTTGATTTTAGCTATTGTTGGAGGGGTAATTTACTGGAGACAACGTTCGCTACCAAGCGAGGAAATGAAAGTCCCCGAAACATTGTCTTTAGAAGATACTCTTGAGGAAAAGTTTAAAATAGAAATACCAGAAGATGTTGACAAGGCAGAACTAAAAGATGTTAGCGGGGGAAGCGCTTCGGCAATTGCTACAAGAAAATTTGAAAACAATAAATTTACCCATAGTATATTGGCAGATCTGCCTGATCCTGAATCCGGTTCCTTTTACGAAGGATGGTTGGTAAGAGGAGAAGAGGGGTCAGACAACTTTTCTTCTTTCTCAACAGGTCGCATGAGGCTTGCTAAAGGCGGCTTCATGCTTGAATTTGAATCATCTACGGACTATTCTGACCATAACAAGGTAGTAATAACTTCCGAAAAAGTTGCCGATAAACTTCCCGAAAAACACATCCTAGAGGGTAGTTTTTAAGTTTTTTATCCAATCATTTCTTTACAATCTGTGGTTTGAGAGATTTGTTTGTGATATCCTATTTTGGATGAGGAATTTAAAGACCAGTTTTGTTATCGGTTTTTTTGTTTTGTTGTTATCGCCATCTTTTGTAAGTGCTTCCTTATTGGTAGTTAAGAATGACGGAGAAGTTACCTGGAATGTGCTTTCGGAAGAAGATAATTTAGCACTCGACATACCCACTCACTCTTATTTAGAGGTAAAAAAGGCCGCCGAAGTAGCACCTTCTCCTACATCTGTCGTAACTCTTAGTAGGCAAAACGGTAAAATTAGCCTTCTAGTAGACTCTGGTAATGAGAGAAGGGAGCTTGATGTCACAAATTGGCAGGAAGACCTTTTGGAAATCGAAGAAAGAGCCGAGACTCAAAAATTAAAAGTAGGCATTGAAGGGGAAAAATTCAGTCTTGAACAAGAAGGAATAATTGCCCTGACCAGCTTTCCAGTTACGGTTGACTCTAAAACCGCAAATCTTTCTGTCCAAACCTCAAGCGGTCAAAAGTTTTTATCTATCTTTCCCCGCGAGGCGGTTGATGCCCTATTGAGAACAAAATTGGTGAATAAAATTGTTAATCCAAGAATTGAAGTAGTGGAAGAAAATAGGCAGTTGCAATATGTTGTTGCAGGAGAAAAAGTTTTTAATATTTTGGGACTTTTGGATTATTCTATCCCTATTACTTCTTATATTTCCGCCTCAACCGGGGAAATTTTGTCAATTGATTCTCCAACATGGTTTAAATATATGAAATTTTTGTTTGTATGAGCCACAATTAGATAGGCTCGCGCCATCTAATGTGGCCCCGTGAGATGCTATAGCTATCTCACTGGGGAGGTGATTTTGATGCAAGTAACTGTTTATTCAACAACAACATGCCCTTATTGCAAGATGCTCAAAGACTATCTGGATGAACATAAGACCGTTTTTATCGAAAAACTGGTTGATCAGGACGATTCAGCCCGGGAAGAAATGATGAAGGCCTCGGGTGGGTTTTTGGGAGTACCTTTTACGGTTATTGTAAAAGACGACGGAAGTAAAGATACGATAATTGGGTTTGA
>CAYSZS010000033.1:4329-8896 GCA_964435575.1 uncultured Gammaproteobacteria bacterium
TTCTACTATCTACGTGCTACTTATTCAGATGATTTTTGTTAATTTTAAAATCTATGAACAAGGGACGGGTGCTTCCGCACTTGCCTTAGTCAGAATTCTTGAGGAAGTTGCTCACGAGACACAAATTAAAGTCATTCCCGTTGTTCAGGCGTCTGACATAAAAGAGATTGTTGAATCTTCAAAACTTGAAATATGGACCCAGCACGTCGATTTCGTAGAATATGGGGCCCATACGGGTGCGATACTACCGGAGGCGGTTTTTGAAGATGGCGCAATTGGAACCTTTTTGAATCATTCGGAAAATAAGTTTGAGAATTTTCTCACTCTGGAAAAAGCTCACGCTCGAGCACGGAAGGTTGGATTAAAAACTTTGGTTTTTGCAGGAGATTTAAATGAACTTAAACTTATACTTAAACTTAGACCTACCCTCGTTTCTTATGAACCGCCGGAATTGGTTGGAAGCAAAACCACCTCGGTTGCCATAGCAAAACCAGAAATTATAGCCGAAGCGGTGGAGATATCTCGTGAGCGTGACCTTCCTCTTATTGTCGGCGCAGGTATAAAATCCCATGAAGATGTTAGGAAGAGTTTGGAGCTTGGGGCAACAGGCGTTGCTGTTGCCAGCGATGTGGTGACTGCAAAAGATCCCAAGAAAGAAATATTGGATTTAATAGAAGGTTTTGTATGAACGGTTGGCGCGGAAATTACATAAAGGCTTTTATTGCAATAATAGGCCTGGCTTTGATTTTTGTAGGAATAACTTTATTAAGGTTTTTGGAGCAGAAAGTAGTAGGCTCGCTGTTTATGGTTTTGGGATTCATCGTTATCGGAATTGTTGTCTACTTGTTGTATAAAAATTTTCAAAAGGGTGTATGAAAATCTATCTTGGTTCAGATCACAGAGGATTCTTACTTAAAGAAAAGATTGCCAAGTGGCTTTTTGAATGGGGATATGAGTTTTTAGACGTCGGAGCAGAAAATTTAGATCCTGGTGATGATTACACCAAGTATGCTTCGGAAGTTGCATCGCTTGTTTCTAAAAATGAAAAATCAAAAGGAATACTACTTTGTGGCAGCGGGGTAGGGGTGGATATAGTTGCTAATAAATTTGACGGAGTTAGAGCTTCAATCGGAAAGTCGGTTGCGCAAGTTAAAGCAGGTCGACGCGATGATGATATGAATGTACTGGTAATTGCGGCGGATTATACGAAAGAGGAGGAAGCAAAAGAGATGACTAGAGCTTTTTTAGAAACAAAGTTTGACGAAAATGAAAGGCATAAAAGAAGGCTTCAAGATATCAAAAAAATCGAAGCGAATAACTAGTTTGTTCTTGCATACTACACGTTACTTACTACATACTACATGTGATGAATCTTCCGAAACTTACCGACCTTGACGTTTCTGGGAAAAGAGTGATTGTTCGTATGGATTTGGATGTGGAGGATGATTATACAAGATTGGAATTTGCGGAAGAGACCCTCGACTATCTTGTCAGCAAGATGGCAAGACTAATTATTATTGGTCATAAAGGCAGGCCCGAAGGAGAAAGGTTGCCCGAGTTGTCTTTGGCTCCGATTGCTTCTGTTCTCGGGGGAGTTGTGGGCGAGAAAGTCAATTTCTTCCACGACATTGTCGGTTATGAAGTGGAAAAGCGAGCGAAGACGTTAGGAGAAGGTGAGATATTGCTTCTTGAGAATTTGAGATTTGAAGCTGGTGAAGAAAGTAACGATGAAGCTTTTTCGAAAGATTTGGCCAGCTTAGGTGAGGTTTATGTAAATGAAGCGTTTGCGGTTTCGCATAGAGAGCATGCTTCGATCGTTAGACTTCCAAAATATTTACCTCATGCCGCGGGTTTTCGTTTCGAAAAAGAGGTGGAAAACTTAAACAAAATCTTGGAAAATCCTAAAAGACCGGTTGTTTTAATCATTGGTGGAATAAAAGAAGATAAAGTCGAATATATAAAAAGTTTTACTAAGATTGCCGACAAAATATTGGTCGGCGGAAGGCTTCCGATACTATTTGGTGATGAAAATCCCGATCCAAGCAAAGTTATTATGGCCCAGCTTATTCCTGATAAAGAGGACATAACGCTTAATACAATAGAAAAGTTTAAAGAAGAAATTGCCAAATCCGGTACAATTGTTGTTGCCGGAGTTCAAGGCAAATACGAAGACGAAGGTCACAAACAAGGAAGTTTAGAGGTTTTTAATGCAATTGCTGATTCATCCGCTTTTAAGATTGCAGGAGGAGGAGACGCCGAAGCAGCGATAACTGAATTTGGTTTAAATGGGCGCTTTGACTGGATATCTGTCGGAGGCGGAGCCATGCTTGAATTTCTGGCAAAAGGAACTCTTCCCGGAATAAAAGCATTGATCGATTCTTGACATATAACTATATATATAATAATATGTTTCCTATATGATGACTATTCCTTATATTACTACCGTTGCGGATTTGCAGAGGAAATATAGATCTCTGGTTGATAAAATTAGAAAAACCGGAGAGCCTCTTCTAGTGGTTAACAGAGGCAGGGCGGATGTGGTAGTTATGGATGCGTCTACCTATGAGGAGAAGATGACTAAATTAAGACAGCTTGAAGAAGAATATCTGCTTAAAGTAATGCAGGAGGGCATTGATGAATATAAGAAGGGTAAAACAGTAAAGCTTCAAAAGGGTAAAACACTCCTCGATTTGTTACAATAAATTGATGGAAATTGAAATCTCTTCACATTTTTTAAGAAGAGTAAAAAAACTAACCCCTTCCGAGCAAAGAAATCTTTCAGAAAAAATAGAAGTTTTTAGAAAAGACCCATATGACTCCCAACTTAAAACTCATGCTCTTAGAGGTAGGTTGAGAGGACTTTTCGCTTTTTCTTTAAATTATTCAAAGAGAGTGATTTTCACTTATATTGGCAAAAATAAAGCGCTACTTCTCGATTTAGGATCACATGAGGAAGTTTATGTGTAAATTGATTTCGGTGAGGGTGCATGCTTAGAATTTTTGGCAAATGTACTTTACCCGGAATCGAAACACTAAAAGTTTGAACTATGGATATAAGTGTTTTAACTCAAAATTGCTTTTTCAGTAAAAAAATAAGAAAGGTAAAAAGATTAATTAAAGACAACCCATCGGATGTTTATTGTTTCCAGGAAATAACGGGGAAGGAAGTAGCAGAAGATCTGAGAAGTGTAGCGGGAACTAATTTTATAATTTCAAATAGCATAAATACGTCTAATTCTTTTATTTCATCCAAATTCCATAACTTGATTTTTTCTAAGTTTCCAATAGAAGAGTACGGTGAAATAAATTTTGAGAGAGAGAGAGAGAGAGTAAAAGAAATCCTGACAAATTCTCGGGTAAAGCATTGTGGGTTATAGTTAAGGGTCACAAATCAAAGAACCTAAAGATATATTGCTGTTATTTGAGAGTAAATTATCAGGGGATGTTTGAAAGGAATTTTATATTAAAGACTATTCTTGAGGATGCAACTAAATTTAAAGGACCTACCATTATTTGTGGCGATATGAATACAGTAATACCGGATCAGACAAACCACAGGAAACTTGTCAAGTGGTGGCACAAATTTCCTGATCCAGATCCAAAATTGTTTGGCGATTATGCTTTTAAAAATGAACGTTACTTGTTTTCCGACACAGCTTCAAAGTTTGGTTTTAAAGAAGTAGCCGATCTTGGTTTAAATACCTGGTGTATTCCTTTTATTCCGATAGAAGCCTTCAACTTGAAGCTTGACTGGATGCTTTACAAAGGGTTTTCCAGAAGTTCCTACAAGTTAGGCCCTTGGATCGGTGACCACAGGGCAATAATTGGTAAACTGATTGCTTGAAAATTTCTGAAATAATGCTTGAATTTTTAGCAAAAGGAACGTTACCCGGCATAAATGCACTTCTTTAGATTATGGAGGAAACCTTTACATTATCGGACTTTTATCTCGCCATCCCTTTGATTTACATCTTTCTTCGATTTGTATTTGTTTACAAAAGGACTTTATTAAGAGATATAAGTTTTTACTTTTCGACCTTAGGGCTTTTATATTACATTTTAATAATGACCACAGTTACAAGAGGCATGTTTGTAACAATATTTAAAATTCTTGAAGAGATTGGTATAGAGTTTACTTCAATTTTCGGAATCTTGATTTCACTTATTTTTATTCTTCTCAACTATTATTTAGAACATTTGGCACAAAAATCTTCCGGCAAGAATAATTCTGAAAGGATTAAAGTCCTGGCAATTTTTTACTCTTCCATCCTTATTCCCGCACTTTCAGCCTTTATTCTCCTACTTTTCTTTCTTACAACTTATTTCGTAAGTACATTTATGATAGTTATGATAATCAGGGGATTTTAAAACTTTGCTATGTAAATTAAATCTCGGTTGGTAGTAATGCAACGCTTGAATTTTAAGCAAAAAGAACGTTACCCGGAATTGAGGCTATTAGGATATAGAATTCGAAATTCTAGTTTTTCCGAAGAATTTCATTTTAAGAAGCTTTTCATCGTTAGTTAGAAAATAGTCACACCCAGCTTCGGCTGCGGAGTGGAGTTGA
>CAYSZS010000034.1:0-8829 GCA_964435575.1 uncultured Gammaproteobacteria bacterium
GCAAATTGCTCAAAATCAAAAAATGAAACCGTTTTTTTAAATGTTTTTTCAAAAGCCAGGAAAGGTTTATTGTAAATAAATTTCCTTACGTAATTAGGAAGAATAAACTGCCTGTTTGAAGCGAGAAAGTCGATCTTTTGTCTATCATTAATTTCATCGGCTAACTTTTTAGGGGTAATTTGATTGATAAAAGTATTTTCCAAAGTAAAAATTCTAATATGGTTAAAGTTTTTAATGATGTAGACACCGAGAATTGCGAACAATATTAAAGTAAAAAAGAGAACGTACTGTCGAAAAGTTTTCCTAAAGAATAAAAATATAAAAATTGGAAAAATAAATGATACGATCAATCCCGGCCAAGAGCTGAAAGCAAAAAGCAGCATACTTATTTCAAGAAGGATCCAGTGTTTTTTATTATCAGAGTCTTCAGTAATTTTTATTAGTATAATTATTGCCAAGCAAAAGAAAATAAGTGAGAGAGTTTCGGGTAAATGAAAAAGAATTAAGGATTGTAGCCAGGGTGATATTACAATAATTAACGCAAGGTAGATAAAAATTAGTTTTTCTTTCAGAATTTTACCCGCCATTTTTTGCATTAATAACCACATAGTTAATAAGAGAAATAAACCTGCCAAAAGTTGAGGAATTCTCGCCTGATAAATTGTATTATTAGACAACGAGAAGGGGATGAGATAAAACGTTGGTACTGGGAAAAGTGAATTTCCATTAGTGTTTATGGTTTTTGCTGAAAGATATCTTTCAGCTTCGTCTATCGAAAGAGGGATCTGGTTTTTTGATATTAATAAAAACTGGAATAATGTAAATGAGGAGAAGACTATCAAGATAAGCTTTGATTTTTTCATCTTTTCCTAAATTATACAGGCTATGAGTAAAAGGTTAAAAATTATTTTTATAATTGCATTTGTTTTTAGGTTGGTTCTGGCGCCGTTGATTCAACACCCAGACGTTATTGATAACCTAAATTGGGGCAGAAACCTGCGGGTTGACGGGTTAAGGGGTTTTTACCAAAGAGATATTCCTGATGCGGGACCTCCAAACTATCCCCCTTTGTATTATTACATTAATCTTACTAATCAACTTTTTTATGAGAATGTTAAGGAAGTTTTATGGAAAATTAATTTAAACGTACCCGCTTTCCCTTCAAATTTATATCTCTGGTTTGAATCAAAATCAGGAAATATATTTTTTAATAAGTTACCTGCGATATTTGCCGATGTCGGTATTTCATTTTTGATATATAGAATTGTTAAGGAATTTAAAGACCAAAAGAGGGGAGAGATGTCGGCGGCGCTTTTTTTGTTTCTGCCTCCTTCTTGGTATTTGTCAGCCGTTTGGGGTCAGACAGACAGTTTGTACATCTTTTTTATTCTCGCGAGCTTTTTAGCTCTTGTAAAAAAGAAATGGACCGAACTTGGGATTTTATATTTGTTGTCTTTTCTAATTAAACCGACTGCGGTGATCGTATTGCCACTTTTTATTTTTATTTATTTCAAAAACTTTAGTTTTAGAAACTTTGTTTACACCTCATTATTATCGCTTTTTTTACTCACTATGCTTGCCATTCCCTTTTTGGATGAAGTTAATATCAGGAACATTTTAGACCTTTATAAAAATAATATAAGAGAAGTTACCGGCTATCTGACTGCCAACTCTTTTAATTTGTGGAGTTTGGTGTATGGTCTTTCTCCAATTTCAGACTCCACTAAAATTTTGGGAATTCCCGCATTTCGCTTGGGGGAAATCCTGTATCTTATTCTTACTTCCTTTGTCATTTTCAAAGTTAAGGTAAAGGACCACAAGTCTATTCTTTACTCTTTTTTAATCCTATCATTAGGGGCATTTCTTATTCTTACCAAAATGCATGAGAGATATTATTTTTTAACCTTTATTTTTTTAGCACTTCTTTCCGGAGTAGACAAGAAATTAAGGAAAATTTATTATCTTTGTTCACTTCTTTTTTTCATAAATCTTTATCATTTTTGGTGGATGCCAAAGTTTGCATTCCTGATTGATATACTTTCGCAAAATCTTGTGGAAAAGTTACTGGCAATCCTTAATATCTTGTTATTCTTTAGCCTTTTAAAGTATTACGTCGGTATTCCCAAGGCTATTAACCGGGAAAACTTGTATAATAAGTTTAAATGGATAAGAAACTCTTTATAATTGTCGTTTTGGCTTTTTTTCTTCGCTTCTACCTACTTTCAGTAATACCGGTTGGATTTAATCCCGATGAAGCATCTTTTGGGTATGACGCGTATTCAATCTTAAAAACCGGCAAAGATCAATGGGGGTATTCTTGGCCTTTAGTACTGGAGTCGTTTGGAGATTTCAAATCACCTTTATATACGTATCTGGCAATGCCTTCCGTAGCTATGTTTGATCTGAGTAAATTCAGCGTCCGTCTTCCAAATGCCTTACTTGGGACGGCAGCGGTTTATATAACCTATCTTTTGGTTACTGTGCTGCAAAAGGATATTAAAAACCGATCACCGATCACAGATAATAGATCACTTGCAAGCATAGCTGCGCTACTTCTTGCGATCTCCCCCTGGCATATCATGATGAGTAGGGGTGCATTTGAAGCAAATCTAACAACATTTTTATTGCCTTTGGGAATTTACTTATTTTTGAAGGGTTTACTGAAACCAAAATTTTTTATAGGCGCCTCTATTATCTTCGGTTTAAATATTTTTACTTATCATGCAGCTAAACTGGTGACCCCCGTTGTCTTGGTATCACTTATAATAGTCTTTCTTAAAGATTTGAAAAAGTTTAAAAGGAAGGAAATCGTATTCCCGGTCATAATTTTATCACTTTTTCTAACAGTATTTGCCTACACTTTATTTCAGGGATCTTCTACAAGGGCACTTGACGTTATTATTTTTAAGAGTTCGTTGGGTGCGTCCGCCAGTGAGAGGTTAAATGATACCTTGAGTGGCATGCCAGATTTTCTGGCGAGGTTACTACACAATAAATTTCAGGTTAGCGTTCTAAGGTTGGCAAATAACTACCTTCAGTATTTTTCCCCGCTATTTTTATTTTCTCAAGGTCCTGCCGAAGGAACTTACGGAATGATTCCGGGTAGAGGAGTACTTTATTGGTTTGAATTACCATTTCTTATCGGTGCTTTGGCCTTTATTTTGGAAAGAAGATTGAACCGCTATTTTTTACCATTTTTGGTGTGGTTATTGGTTGCACCTATTCCTGCCGCACTTTCAACTGGTCCAGGATACGCTGCCAATAGGGGGGTAGTAATTCTACCCGTATTACAAATATTTTTAGCTGTAGGTTTTGTAAAGTGTCTCTCTTTTTTAAACAATGGTTTTTTAAAAAGCTACAAAAGACTTATTTCAATCCCATTTTTATTTTTTTCAGCATATTTATTTGTAATGTTTTTGGACGATTACTTTATTCAGTCTCCTTATAAAACAGCAAAGGCCAGAAATTATGGAAATCTGGAAGTGGCATATTGGTTAAATGAAAATGCTGCGGATAAGGATGAAATTGTAGTGAGTACGAAGTTATCTGAACCACACATCTATATTGCCTTTGCCAAAAAATGGGACCCAAAGTCGTATCAGGAAGCAACAAGCGCTTGGAGATATCAGGAATTGGGATTGGGCTGGCTTGATCAAATGCCGGAATATAAATTGGGAAATTATATTTTTAGGCCAATAAATTGGGTTTCCGAGGATAAAGACAGATTTCTTGTAGGTAAACCAGAAGAGTTTCCTGAGAACTTAAGCCAAAAAATAATAGTAAGTTACCCCAATAATGATCCAGCAATTTATGTAGTTACACCACAAAAGCATGAATATGCGAAGACTTATTAACTTTCTCAATAAAAATTACATCCTTGTAATAATCGTTCTTTTTGCGGCAGGTTTAAGGTTTGTGAAAATAGCCCAAATTCCGCCGTCTCTTAATTGGGATGAGGTAAGTCATGGCTATAACGCATATTCGATTTTGAAAAGCGGACGCGATGAATGGGATAAGAGTTTTCCGATCATTTTTAAAGCTTACGGGGATTATAAGCTTCCCGTATATATTTACATAACCGTAATTTCAGAATTTCTCTTCGGACTAAATGCCTTTGCGGTTCGTCTTCCCTCCGTACTTGCTGGAATCGGTACGGTTATTTTTACTTATTTATTTGTGAAAGAATTATTTGTATATCGCGGAAATACGTTGACCAATACGCAGAATGACGCTGAAAGGGTAGCGCTTCTCTCTTCTCTATTGGCGGTAGTTGAACCCTGGAGCCTTTTTTTATCACGGGGCGCATTTGAAGCGAATATAGCCTTATTTTTCATTGTTGCCGGTGTATATTTTTTCTTTAGGAGTTTTCGTTCTTCCAACTTCCTACTTCTAACATCTTTCTTATTTGGTCTATCCGTTTGGACGTATAACTCTGCCCGCATTTTTGTTCCGCTTCTAATTGTGACACTTGTTTTATTATTTAAAAAGGAGCTTTTAGGTGTTTTCAAAGAGAATCGACAACTTACATCTTATATCTTACTTCTTACATCTTTGTTTTTTCTTACTATGTTTTATCAGTTATTAAATCCTATCGGACAAGCACGTTATGGTAGGGTCGCAATAATCGATGACGGTGCAATTGCTCAGATAATCGAGGCAAGGCAGAATTCTTCTTTTGGTCCCTTACTCACGCGTTTGATCTACAACAGGCCGACATATTTTACTCAAAGATTTATTGAAAATTGGGGATCGCATTTTACCTGCAGTTTTTTATTTTTCAGAGGAGGGAGCCATTACCAGTTCAGTGTTCCCGGTCATGGGCTTTTGTATCTTGTAAACCTTCCATTTTTCTTTTCGGGGCTTTTAATTTTGCTCAAAAGAGTGCTTAAAAGGGATAAAGCCTCATTTTTTTTATTATCTTGGCTAATCTTGGCGCCAGTTCCGTCATCTTTGACTCGCGAAGCACCACATGTTCTGCGTTCAATAGTAATGCTTCCCATACCGATGGTTTTGTCAGCAGTGGGCCTTGTTGCGGTTGTTAATTGGTTGAATAAAATCAGAATTTTTAAGAACAAATATAAAATATTATATTTAATATATTTTGTTTTTTTGGCGGGTTTCGTTGAAAACTATTTAAATATCTACTTCAATGATTATAAGAGAATCTTTTCCTGGAGTTGGCAGTATGGATATAGGCAGGTAGTAGATTATATAAAACTGGATTATGATAAATACGACAAAATAATAGTTACTAAGAAGTATGGTGAACCGCACGAGTTTTTTCTTTTCTTTTGGCCGTGGGATCCTGGAAAATATAGAAATGACCCCAATTTAATACGCTTCAATCAATCAAACTGGTTTTGGGTTGATAGATTTGACAAATTTTATTTTGTTAACGACTGGAATGTTCCGAAAGAGGAATGGCAGAGTTTTAAGTTAGAGAGTGGAACGAGCTTCAACTGCATAGGACAGAAATGCTTACTTATTACAAGTCCCGAAAACTCTCCAAAAACTTGGTCAAAGTTAAAAACGGTATATTTTTTAGATGGAAAGGTTGCTTTTGATTTATATGAAAATAGATAAAAAAAGACCCAAAATAGTCGGTGTGGTCGCCCTGATTATTCAAAAAAACAAAATATTATGTGTAAAGAGGTTGGGGTTAGAGGGAAAGGGTTCTTTAAGTTTACCGGGAGGAAGACTTGAGGAGGGAGAAGACTTAAAGGAGGGTTTGTTAAGGGAGATAAAAGAAGAAACTGGTTATTCTATAACTTTACTTGCTGGTAGGCCTTGTTTTTCTGGCAAAATTAGTTATGAAGGTAAACCTGCGATTTTTTATATTTACGAGGCTGATATTTCAGGAGGCGTGGAAAAAATACAGAAAGAAGAGGTTGAGAAATTAATTTGGGTAAGCGGAAAGGATTATATTGGGAGCCTAAGGGAAAACAAGTTTCTTGTAGGGGTAATAAACGATCTAGAAAAACTAATGATCGACAAAGGGCTATATGAATAATAAACGAAAGATCAAAAAGTATTATTTATTAATTATTCTTGGAATTGCAATTGTTTTAAGATTGTGGAAGTTAGGAAGCATCCCTCCAAGTTTAACTTCTGATGAGGCTTCTCTTGGTTATAATGCATACTCAATTTTGAAAACCGGAAGAGACGAATATGGGCAATTTTTGCCGATTATATTTAAATCCTTCGGTGATTATAAACCCGGCCTTTATGTATATTCTACGGTTCCGTTTGTGGCATTTTTCGGGCTTAATGAATTTTCCGTAAGACTACCAAGTGCGATAGCCGGGGTTATCGCAGTATGGCTTTTGTATAAAATAGTTTCGTCTCTTTCTGTAGTTAAGGATAGCCAATCACAGGTCACAGATCACAGATCACTGGCGACAATTGCAGCATTAATGCTGGCGATCAGTCCTTGGCACATTCATTTTTCCCGGGGTGCGTGGGAAGTTAATCTTGCGTTAACTTTGACTTTAACGGGAATTTATTTTTTCATTAAATCACTCCATAAATCCAGCTTCCTACTTCTATCTTCCACCTTCTTTTCCCTAACTTTCTTAACCTACCAGGGTGCCAAACTTTCTTCGCTAATCGTAATTTTTGTTTTGATTGTTACATTCTGGAAGGAAATAAGAGGCCGGTTAGGTTCCTCAAGGAGTATCCTTGCAGGTTCGCTTGTAGTGGGTTTGGTTATAGTTTCGCCAATCCTTTTTAGTTTTATTTACGGTAAAACCGGAAGACTGGAAGTATTTAGTGTTTTTTCCTATCCGAGAAAAGAGGTAGATATTCAAAAAGTTCTGGCGCAGGGAGGAGAAAAAGCAGGAAACCTTTCTTACTATCTTTTCCATTCAGAGAATCTCAACTTTGCAAGGGGAATAATGGGCAGATGGTTTAACCACTTTTCGGGAAGATTTTTATTTTTTGAAGGAGATTATCAAAATCCCAGGCATTCTGTACCGAATCACGGCATGCTTCTTCTTTTTGATTTGATTTTAATTCCTATGGGTTTGATCTCCATGATAAAAAGAAAAACGATATTATCAGTTTTCATTTTATTCTGGCTTGTATTAGCTCCGCTTCCTGCAGTGTTATCTCGTGACCAAGTCCACGCAGTAAGAGCGCTCAATATGGTTGTACCTTTAACATTAATTTCGGCTATTGGGTTGGAATATTTATGGTTAAAAGTGGCTCGAGTAACGGGTGTCAATAGGAATACACCCGACGGGTGGTATAGGTTTGCACCCGTTACTTTATTAATTCTTTTGGGTTCAAGTCTGATTTACTATTTGGATGTGTATTTTGTTCATCTGCCAAAACACAACTCCAAAGAATGGGAATATGGGTATAAACAAATCGTTGAGACCGTAACGCCTATTCAAGGCGACTATGTAAATATAAAGGTTCAACAGTCCTTCGCCCAACCTTATATTTATTTTCTTTTCTACCAGAAATATGATCCCGCAAAATATCAAGAGCAAGCCCTGTTGGTTGAGAGCGAATATAAGTATGACGTTGGTTATATTGAAAAACTGGACAATATTTGTTTTTGTGCAATTGACTTCCCGCAAAACAAAAAAGAGCATGGAAGCTTAGTTGTTGCCGATGATATAAGAATTCCAAAGACTGAGTTAAATAGTGATTCAGTTAATTTAATTAAAGAAATTAGTTACCTTAATGGTGAGATTGCTTTCAGGATTGTTGTGATTGAGTAATATTTTTTACTCATTCCAGGAGTGTCTATCTATTTCACTCCTGGAATGAACATGGTTATGAGATTTAAAAAACTATTATTAATTCTAATTTTGTCTTTGGCAGCGATTTTAAGGTTTTGGGAATTGGATAGTTATCCCGCGTTGAATGCTGATGAAGCAGCCATTGGTTATAACGCATATTCTTTGATTCAAACGGGGCAAGACGAACACGGAAATTCGTGGCCAATCCACTTTCAGTCCTTCAACGATTATAAGCCAGGACTCTATTTCTATTTAGTTTTACCGTTTGTCAAGATTTTTGGTCTTAATGAATGGTCGGTAAGGATTCCAGGTGCATTTCTTGGCGTTGCAACTATTTTTGTGCTTTATTTATTAATTGAAGAATTAAAAATTGGAAATTCAATAGTAATTAAAAATTTGAAATTAGGAATTAGCGAAATTGCTGCCTTGCTCTTAGCAATTTCGCCCTGGCACATCCATTTTTCCCGGGGAGGATGGGAAGTAAACGTTGCAACCTTCCTTATTGTTCTTGGTTTATGGTTTTTCTTAAAAGGATTGAATAATAAAGTCTTTCTGTTTTTAAGTTCTTTAGTTTTTTTGTTAAGTCTTTATGCTTACCATGCGACGCGGATTGTTATTCCTCTTCTTGGCATAGGAATTCTTTTCATTTATAGAGAATCTGTAGAGAAAAACTTGAAAAACTTTCTTCTGGCAGGTCTAATCGGCTTAGTAGCGATCTTGCCGCTTGTAAAGGATTTTACGAAGTCGGATGTTGCATCAAGAGCGGCAGGTGTGGGACTCTTTGCAGACCCTGGTCCTCTATCCCGAATTAATGAGCAAAGAGGAGAACATGGAGACTTCACAAGTTTTTCGGCGAAAGTTTTACATAATAAAGCGGTGAACTATACTTTGGCTTTCTTAAAGAATTGGTCCGATCACTTCCATGGTGAATTTTTATTTTTGTCAGGAGATGTAATCCAGCGGAATCGGGTACCTGAAGTGGGTCAAATGTATCTGCAAGATTTCATCTTGCTAATTGTTGGTATGGCTGCAATGGTTAAATGGTTAAAAAGAAAAGAAATACAATTAGTTTTATTGTGGC
>CAYSZS010000035.1:0-4250 GCA_964435575.1 uncultured Gammaproteobacteria bacterium
GTAACAATACCAGCTGCCAATAAAATGTAAACCAAAGGATTTCTAAACTGGGAGAAAAAAATCGACAGAGAGGAAGGGGGTGGTTTTTCCGGCAAAACATTAGGCCCATACTCTTGAAATTTCTTCTCCGCCTCTTTCGAAGTCAAACCTGAATAATTCTCGGGCATATTTCATATTAACACGAGTTTCGTTTTTAAACCCAAAACAATATAGCCATGTAACAATTTAACAATGCAACTTTAAGGTGATATTGCTTCACACATTGGATATTTTTAAGATTTTTGGAGCTTGAAAAGTTTTCAATTTTACTCACTGAATTATCAATCCTACAGATTTTGTCATTTTTATAACAAAATCTTTTTCGACACCCAAGTTGTAGGTCAATAGTTCTTTCGGATCTATCCATTTGTATTCACTATTTTTATAATTCAATTTAACTTCTGATGTGTCTGACCTACATAAAACTGGTATTACATCAACTTCTTTGTTACTCAAAATCATCCTTTGTTTCTTTCCAATATTCGCTATTGTCACATCGAAACCTACTTTAGGTACTACTTCCCTATGAACTGCTGTCTCTATGGTTTCACCTTTTTCCATTACTCCACCCGGATATCCCCACTTATCCGCAAGAATCCATTTATTTTTACTTCTTTTAACTATGAGGAGTTTATTTTCGGAATTCAAAATAAAGAGTGTAACTATTTTTGGTACTTTTCGCATTTTCGATGTCATTGTAATTTAAAAAGATTCTTTAATTCCCCAACAGTAGTCGCTTCTTCATAACTCTTATCGTCTCTAAATTTAATTAATCTTGGAAACCTTAGGGCTAGGCCGGCTGTGTGGGTCGGGCTTTTGGTAATTTCGTCGGCTGCGATTTCGACTACAATCTCGGGCGTAACCCAATAGTCCGGTTCCAAAAGTTTATTTACTAGATAATTTTTGGGTTTCTCTTTGACTTCCAATCCCTTTAAACGCCTCTTAAGCTCTCTAAATTGCTCATCAGTTAAGCCTGTCCCTACTTTTGTAACCGTTTTTACCTGCCTGCCGGCAGGTAGGTCTTCATCGTTATCTAGTACTCCAACCAAAAATTGTCCCAAGCCAAAAGCAGCCCTTTTCCCCCGTCCTCCCGTATAACCCATTACGACACAATCAACTGTATCAGCAAGTTTTCCGGATGCTTCCTCCTCCATCTTCATTTTTACCCAGCGCCAGCCTGTCCGTCCCGGGACATATTTAGTATCATATTTCTTGACTATCACTCCCTCCAATCCCATCTTGATCTTTTCCCGATATTCGCGGTTAATAACTTTAGGGTCGGTCGTGACAATGGCCTCGTCGACAACAAGAAGTTTATCGTTGGTTATGGTTTTTTTGAGAATTTCGCGGCGCTTATTATAAGGCATTTCCATAAAACTCTCGCCGTCTTTGTAAATAATGTCAAAAACCTGAAATTTTAAAGGAATGCTTATGGCTTTTTCTTCAATATTGTATTTTCTCCTTCTTTGCATTGTAGTTTGGAAATTAGCCATCTTTTTCATCTCAGGATCCATGCCGATTGCTTCCGTATCAAGAATTACTTCGCTTGCCTTTATGTGCTTACCAACTTCCTTGAGCTCAGAAAACATATCGACAACGTTATTTAGATTCCTGGTAAAAGTCCTAATAAAATCCACACTCCTGTCATCCTGAACTCGTCTCAGGATCTTAGATCCCGAAATAAATTCGGGATGACCACGTTTGAAATGAATCAAAACTCTTAATCCGTCGAACTTCGGTTCAACGAAAACTTTACCCATTTTTTTAATCATTTCCGAGGGACTTTTAATCCTTTGAGGAAGCATGGGAAGGACGGGAACTCCTACAACGGGTTTTACATTTTCGGTAGCCTTATCAATTCCTTGCTCTTTAACCTTCTTGGCCAACATACCAACATCAGGCAATATGAAATAAGCTTCCTCAATCTTCTTACTCTTACTCTTGCTTCCTGTCTCCATCCAGCTCAAAGCATCAAGAACTGTTCTGTCGGAAAATCCAAGCCTCAAGCGTCCAACCGGAATTCTGGCAACAAAGCGTGCAGATAAAGGATCAAGTCCTGATAAAAGTTTTGCCATTTCAGCAATTTTTCTTTCCTGACTTTCCACACCATGCTCTTGCGCTATTGCAACAAGTTTTTCATAAACTTCTATTACAGTTACATTCTCCCTCTTACCCTCACTTTTACTCTTACTTAATTCTTCTGCAACCGTTCCCAAATCTCCTTCTTTCTTGTAAAGCTTGGTAACGTTCTCAACTTTTTTGCCGTAAGCTTTTGCTAAAATCCTTACCATCATGCGTTCAGCTAAATTAAAAACAATTCCCTTATAACTTGGTGCAAGAGTACCTAAAGAAAGATAGGTTACTTTATCAATTTCTTCAATTGAAGTTATTTTAAAAAGTTCAGCTAAAATTTTAGTAATTTCAATTCTTGAGGAAGTTTTTTCTAAGTTCCGGAGATATTCTGAAAAGGTCTTAAACTTCATACATGGTAATTATACTCTCCCTACACTTGGCTTGTAAGATATGTCGTGAAGAATATATAGGCAAAAACTACCACCCCGATGAATATTAAACCAAATACTATTGAAATTACTCCGCCCCCTTCCTCGTGCATTAGTTTATTAAGTCCGTCTCCGACGAGAGTCAATCCGAATAAACTCGGAAGTACCAAAATCATGTATAAAAATTGTGGATCGTTAGGCGACATCGTAAATTTCTTAAGTTACTAAATTAACTTAGGTTAGTTACTTGCAATTATATACCGAGATGCTTTAGTTTTTCCTTCTTTTTTTATTATTCCTTTATCCATTAAATCACTCAGGTCTCGTAAAATTGTATCGTCCGATACCATCGGAAGTACTGTGTGTAAATCCTGTGTTATAACCGACCCTACGTCCGAAATATGTTCAATTAATTTCATCTGGCGCGCACTTAGTGCAACCTGTTCGCCGATTTTGCCTTTAAGTTTTGTGTCTATAGATATTTTTCTGACCTTTTCTTTAATTTTATTTAATTCAACCGCAACAACTTCGGTAAAATAAGTAAGCCAAAAAGTCAGGTCTCGTGCAGCAATATTTTTTGATTGTCTGTCAACCTCGGAAAAAGCTTCGTAATAGGAAGCCGGATCTTCATCAAAATGCTCTTCCAAGGCAAAGAAGCGCTTTATATCATAACCTTCTCGCATCAGAATAAGAGTAGCAAAAGCTCTAACGGTTCTCCCGTTTCCTTCGACAAAGGGATGAATTGCAACCAAAATATAGTGAACAATTCCGGCTCGCAGAATCGGATGAATTTCTTTAGCCTCAGCCGAATTTAACCATTCAAAAAAATCTTCCAAAAGATATGGAATTTCTACATAAGGCGGTGGCTGAAGTATAACTTCCCCGGATGATTCTTCTTTAATAACAACCTGAGTTTTCCTGAAGGTGCCGACTTTTTCTTCGGATACAATTTTATCAACAGTTTCTTTGTGAATGTCTAAAAGATCTTGCGTATCATATCCCCCTCTTTTGACAGCCAATTCATCCAATAGCTTCATGACATTTCTATAATTTATTACTTCCTGAACGTCTCTCTCGTGCGCCGTAACTTCCTCCCCTTCCAAAATGCGCCTTGTTTGCTCAAACGAAAGTTCATTTCCTTCAACGTGCGTTCCGTGGTGGACTGTCCGAACAAGTGCATCCGTCTGAAACTGTTTTTCGTAGTAAGGAACAAGGGGTGCGTTTTCAATAACCTCTTTTGCAGCTTCAATTGCACCTATGTTTTTGAGGATTTTATTGGTAATTGTAAATTTGGGAGTGTACATCTTTGTTTTAAGTAACAAGTAACATGTAACAAGTTATTGAGATTTCATTAATTTCCATAATACTTTTCCGCAATTTTCTCTCATATCAGAAACCTTATCATGTTCTGCCTCGTTAAGATAATTCCTTCTCGATGCAAATAATAAAAGGTAATCTGTTTCTGCAAGAGAACCTAACGATATTCTCAAAAATTGTCTAAATTCGTTCCTATTATTTCTAGCGTGCCCTTCAACAATATTTAGAACTACAGAAAGAACCGCTCTTCTTAACTGAGAAGTCAGTCCGTAAATCTCATCTTTTGGGAATTTATCTGTTAACAAATACACCTCCCAAGCTAGTTTATCAGCCAATTGCCATGCAATAAGTTTCTTATAGCCAACCAACGTGTTACTTGTCACTTGTTACTAT
>CAYSZS010000035.1:4350-7002 GCA_964435575.1 uncultured Gammaproteobacteria bacterium
AAATCGTCGGCGTTGTAATTGACTCCTACTTTTTTGTAGAGCTCATCAGCTGCGGCTTTAGCTATATAAGAAGCGCAAGAAGAAGCCAAAAAGGGATTGTTCTTTGCCAATAAGGCAACTGTAAGGCCCGCCAAAACATCCCCGGTTCCCCCCTTAGTCATCCCCGCATTTCCGCCTTTTACCAAAACACACTCGTCAGGACTGCAAACAATCGTTTCGGGTCCTTTGAGCACAATCGTACATTTGTATTTCTTCGCCATAGTTTGAACAAATTTCTCAGTGCCCTCAGTAGACTTTTCAGTGTCTTCAGTGATTCCAAACTTCCTATCCGATTTACCTCCAAACAATAATCCAAACTCCTTGCGATTAGGTGTCAAAACCGCTTCTTTCGGAATCCACTCTGCATCCATTACTTGCAGACTCCCCGCATCAATCACCCATTTTTTCCGAGGAAATTTTTGTAAAAGTCCTTGAGTGATTCTTTTGGTTTTTTCAACAACTACCCTGTCATTCTCTCCCCTGAAGCTCATAAAACCTGGTCCGATAAGAACAGCGTCTGATTTCTCAATGTATGCACCAAGGTCTTTCCAAGGTATCCATATGAATGAAAAAAGGCTTGATTTAATGCGCTCCGCAACGCTGCCCACTGAGGGCTCCGGAGAGGCAAAGAAAACCATGTCAACAATCCTTGAAGCCACTTTTAATGTTAAAAGCGGTGCTCCGTGGAATAATTTTGAACCTCCAATAATGGTAATTAGGCCATTATCTTCCCCAGAGGAATTTTGGTGTGGTTTGAAAAGTTTCTTTAATTCCGATTTATTAAGTGTTTTAAGTAACATGTAACAGGTAACAAGTTTTTTGCCGCTTACTTATTACTTGTCACTTGTCACTTTTCGATTACCTTCATATACTATCACTAACATGGAAAAAGAAAAAACGGAAAGACTTCATTCCAAACTTACAAAAGAAGCCCAACAATTCAAAAAAGAATTTGCGGATAGGCTTTTGAAACTTGTTACAAGTGGATTCGGATTGGTTGCCGCTTTGGCCTGGAATGAACTCATCAAGGAGTTTATTAAAATATATATTCAACCCTTCTTCGGCCTAAGTTCAGGCTTTGTATCACTTTTAATTTATGCCTTATTTGTAACCTTCCTGGCAGTTTTTGTAACTTACCAATTAAGTAAAATCGTCAAAAGCGAAGGCAAAGAAGATTAATCGTCTAAGTCTGGAAGTACAGTATCAGGAACGGGTATATCTGTACCAATTACCCCCCACAGTACAAGAGTTTGGTCTTGAGTTAAGGAAGTAAGAGGTTTATCTAAAATTGGCATTGCAAAACCATCCTTATTAACAACAGTGGCTCCCAAATCTTTTTCAAAATTCTGAGGTGTCTGCGGTACGGATCTAAACTTTATACCCATATTACCTGGTCCAAATAATCCTTGTTCTAACTCAAGTCTTACCATCAGGGTTATTTTAACACAATTTTCTTCATTTTTTCCCTCCTCCACAAAAAGCTTCGGAAGGGCAGGCAAAATTTTCGCTCATATCATACCTGCAAACTAATCCTCTCTATTTTCTCAAACCCCTCCATATAGTGCGGTTCAGCCGTGGTAATAACCGTCTGTTGAGCTTTGGCGGCTTCAAAAACAATGTCTCTATGTTCGTGATCGAGCTCGGAAAAAATATCATCCAATAAAAGAGTTGGCTTCTCCTCTGTAACTTTCTCGATAAATGCAAGTTCAGCAAGCTTTAGCCAGAGTACTCCCATCCTCTGTTCACCCCGTGAGCCATATCGCGCGAGTTCTCTTCCTTTGATACTTTTGGTACCTTTGATACCTGTGGTACTTTTCATAATGAAGTCATCTCGGTGGGGTCCTACAAGCGTCGTTGCGGACGCCACTTCTTCCTCCGCGTATTGCTCAAGCCTTGCTTCGGAAATTGCAGATTTATCATATTCTATGTTAAATGGAAAATGGAAAACGCCTGCCTGCGCAGGCAGGGAAAATGGAAAATTATTAATAAACTCAATAAATTCTTCTCTCTTCTGACTAAGATAATCTCCATTTCTTATTAAGAGTTTGTCCCAAAATAGAAGTTGCGAGCGGGATAAACCCTCCTCGCGAATCCGCCAAAGGAGCCTATTTCTCTGTCTCAGTCCTTTCTCATAAGACATACTCGCTCGTCTATACTCCCTATCGACCTGTGATATGACGGTGTCTAAAAACTTTCTACGGACACTTGGAGATTCGGTAACCAATCCCATATCCCATGGGCCAAACAAAACGGTCTTAAAAGTACCGGCGAAATCAATCAAGCGTTTCCCTACCCCATTTATCAAAAGCTTCTTTCTGGCTACCCTCTCCACTTTCTCAGGTGATTTTCCGATTGTAATTTCCCCCCTTGTTAAAACCACCTCTAAATTTGTCCCCGAACGCTCTTTATCTCCTCTATCGATAATTGCTCCTTTAACTCGTGCAATTTCTTCATCATAATTGATCATTTCTTCTTCAATCCGTGCCCGAAAACTCTTTCCTGTTGAAAGCAAGAAAATTGCCTCAATAATGTTAGTCTTTCCCGAAGCATTGGGACCAACTATTACGGTAGTTTTCGGAGAAAATTCTAATATTTTATCCTTAAAACTTCTGA
>CAYSZS010000036.1:0-6750 GCA_964435575.1 uncultured Gammaproteobacteria bacterium
TATTTGAAGGGAAAGAGAAAAGGAAAGAGTATGAACATCAATATCTTGGGCAGAGTGGACTTGTTTATTCAGAAGTGAAAAATGAGCTTGCAGAATCGATTTATAAGGACATCGAGCCGATTCAGGCTAAAAGGAAAGAACTTGAAAATAATCCTGAATATGTTGAAAAAGTAATAAAAGAGGGATCTGAGATGGCGAGGAAGATTGCTAGCGAAACCCTTAGAGAAGTTAAACAAAAAATGGGACTTGTTTGAGTATTTAGTATTTTGTATTAAGTATTATGTATGAGGAAAAAGATTTTCTTCGTTTTGTTCTTTTTAACACTTATTTTTACCCGCTTTTATAATTTGGAACATACCGCTCGTTTTACGGAAGATGAATCAGGATTTTTAGTCAGAGTTCACCAGATTTTCGTTGAGAGGAAAATTACCCTTGTCGGGCAGGTAAACGAAACGGGGACAAAGGTTTTTAGTTCATTGTCCGTCTATATGCTTCTGCCTTTTGCCGTTTTGGGTAAATTTGATCCTGCCAGCGTTTTTTACGGAGCGGCTTTTTGGGGAGTAGTCACTGGCTTGGCCTTACTTTATATAGTTAAAATTGTTAATCCTAAACTGCTTATAATCTCTTCACTTCTTATTTTATTTTGGTTTCCCTTGGTTCAAACCGGCAGGTGGGCTTGGAATCCGAATTTTATTCCTCTTTGGATCGGCTTGGGAATTTTATGCTATCTTCAGAAAAAGGACATTTTTTATTTTTTTACCGGACTTTTTTTCGGACTATCCGTTCACCAACACTATTATGCACTTTTTGGCGTTGCATTTTTCTCTTTTATAATTTCAATTGAAGCCTTTCTTAATAAGAACTTTAAGAAGACATTTTATTTGGGCTTTGGAATATTTCTGACCCTATTACCTTTTATAATCTTTGACCTTCGGCATTCTCCTGGAATTTTCCTTTTAGGAGCTTCCGGTCAAGCACAAACTTTTCAGATTTCTCAGATATCAAAAAATTTACCTACTTTTACTTTTGAAACTTTTAAGTACTACACACAATCGAATGTCTTTGCCGTATTTTTACTGATCTCAACCGTTTTAGGTTTATGGCACGACGTAGTTAATAAAAGTAAGGCTTTAATATTTATCCTTCCTGGAATTTTCCAAATTTCTGCAATTTCTGCTTTAGGTTCTTACTATCCGCATTATTTATTCCCGGTAATTGTCTTTTATTTTGTCTATCTTATTTATCCCAGGCAAAAATTTGGCAGAGTTGTTTCTTTGTCATCAATTATCTTACTCGTAATCGGCGGCATTATCTCTTTTATTCCGCTATCAAGAAATGCTCCGGTTGGACCCGATCTTACTACTGTTAAAAAAATAGACTGGGTCTTGGAAGAGAGGATTTCCAGAGGTGATATTAAAAATGTGAATATTGCCGTACTGGGAAGTGTGGATAACAATACTTATGGCAGGAAATACCGCGATCTTTTATTGGTACCAAATAATTACACTTTAAGCTCGAGCGACGACTATTCCAAAAGCGATTATTTATTTGTCGTATCTACCCAAGAAGAAGAAAAAGTCCGCACAGACCCTTCCCATGACATGCAGAATTTCAGAAACGGCTCCTTATTGGGCAAGTGGGAGGTAGACTCGGGAGGCTGGGTAGTGTATCTTTTTGGGAAGGGTAGCTGATGAAAATAATTATTGAAAAACAGCTCGGAATACCCGGAGACTACCAGTATAAGGCTCTAAGAAGCAAAAATTATCTTCAGTCGAACTGGCATCGAAATAAATGGTTGGTTATAGGCAATCTTCTTAATCAATATAAACCAGAGAAAGTGCTTGATTTAGGAACTGGTTCCGGCAATTTTGAATTGATCTTTTCGGGAATGGTTAAAAAAATAGTAGGAATTGACTATAACGACGAAGCACTCAATTTTTTTTAAAAATAAGCTCAATAAAAAAGGAATTAAAAATGTAAAACTTATTAAAAAGGATATCACACAAGTTTCTTCAATAGCTGAATTAGGCAAGTTTGACATGATTATTTTAATAGACGTAATTGAGCATCTGGATATCATTTATGGCATGAGACTGATTGCGAGTTTTAAGAAGTTTTTGAACCCTAAGGGTAAAATTGTCATAATTACTCCGAATTACGCCGGGTTTTGGCCGATTATCGAAAGATATATCATAGACAAATTTACACACATGCCGCATTTGGAAAAAATGCAGCATGTGACAAGATATGATAAAGATGTTTTATCTAGAGCATTTAGGAAACACGGATATAAATTAGCTAAATATTCAACGTTCAACACTTTCTCGTATTTATTTCCCGGAAAATATTTATCAGAGTTTGCTTGCAAACAGGAGCTAAAATATAAATTACCATTCGGAAATTTACTGCTTTGTGTTTTTGAAATTTAAGACTTAACATAGTTTATGGCGCAAGTTAAAATCGATGATTTTCAGAAAATGGATATTAGGATTGGGACGGTTATTAAAGCTGAAGTACCGAAATGGAGTCATTGGGTGATTAAATTAACCGTGGATTTCGGCCCAGCCTTCGCCAAGGCTACGGCGGGTAAAAGAGAGAGAACGATTTTCGCAGGAGTTTTGGGGTTTTACGAACCGAAAGATTTGAAAGGAAAACAATTTCCTTTTATTGTAAATCTTGAGCCTAAGAAAATCGGTCCTGAAGGAGATTATTCTCAAGGAATGATGTTAGCGGGAGTTGAAAAACTTGAAAAATCCGTAAAAGTAATGGACTCTGAAACTGACGAAAAGCCCGTACTTCTAAACCCATCTGAAAAAGTTCCGAATGGAACGAAAGTACGTTAGCATTTAACTCCATTTTCTGCTAATATTACCCTCGAGAAGAAAGATGGATCCTATTAAAGACATTAAAAAATTAGCCAAGAAAGGTCTCCGACCCGGAGGGTCTCCGACCCGGAGGGGTAAGAAACGTGTTGAATTCCGGCTAAAAATTAACCTTTGGAAGGTGTTAATTGCCTTTTTTTTGATCCTTTTTTTCGCCCCTTTCATAATTTCTGTCGTCGAATTTCAGCGAACGGAAACAAAGCTTGATACTTCTCAAGCGCTTTTAGATATAAAAGGAGGTAAGGTAAAAGAAGTCTTGATTCAAGACAGTAAGCTCATTTTGACCTACAAAGATGGTGGTACAAAAGTGACCACAAAAGAAGGTCAGGAGAGTTTTGCGGAGCTTTTGGAAAAATCGGGAATCAATCCAGCCGATGTTACTTATACCGTTGCCGATCAGTCTTTGGCAAAAGCTGTTGGAGAAATTCTTGGAGTAGTACTTCCCCTTATATTAATGGCGGGTTTTTTCTTTTTTATCATAAGGGCTCAATCCAAAGGAGCCCAGGATATTTTTTCATTTGGCCGGTCACGCGCCAGGCTTTTTGCCAAGGGCAAGCAGGACGTCACCTTTAATGACGTTGCAGGTGTTGACGATGCTAAAAAAGAGTTGGAAGAAATCGTTGATTTTTTGAAAAATCCTGCAAAGTACAGAAAAATGGGTGCAAGAACGCCCAAAGGAGTTATTCTTTTCGGCCCTGCGGGCGTTGGAAAAACCCTGTTGGCACGTGCTGTTGCGGGGCAGGCGGGAGTACCGTTTTTCTCGATGGCGGGAAGCGAGTTTATGGAAATGTTGGTTGGAGTCGGCGCCTCAAGAGTCAGAGACCTTTTTCAAAACGCAAAAACTTCAGCTCCCTCAATTATTTTTATTGACGAGATAGACGCGATAGGGAGGCAAAGGGGGCGTGGTTTTATCGGCGGACATGACGAGAGGGAACAGACTTTAAATCAGATCTTGGTTGAGATGGATGGGTTTACGCCAAACGATAATGTTGTGGTTATTGCTGCGACCAACAGAGGTGATTTACTCGATCCCGCGCTTTTAAGACCCGGGCGTTTTGACAGAAGAGTTCTTTTAGACATGCCGGATAAAGAGGGAAGAGAAGCAATTCTTAAGATCCACGCAAGGGGTAAAAAACTTGCCAAAGGCATTAACTGGGGGAGAGTTGCGGATAGGACGGTCGGATTTTCAGGGGCTGATATTGAAAATATGCTAAATGAAGCCGCAATTTATGCTGCAAGACAGGATAAATCAGAAATTAATATGAGTGATATAGAAGAAGCGGCAACAAAGGTCAAGCTTGGACCTGCGAAAAGAAAGCTTCAGAGTAAAGAAGATAAGCGTATTACGGCTTACCACGAAGCCGGACACGCCATAGTTACGCACGCCTTGCCCAAGATGGATCCGGTTCACAGGATATCAATTGTTGCCAGGGGAATGAGCCTTGGGCATACCCTTATTCCTCCTGCTGCGGACAGGACTCATGAAACCAGGAGTAGGATGCTTCAGCAAATTACGGCAATGCTTGGCGGGCGTGCTGCCGAAAAAATAGTTTTTGACGAAATGACCTCAGGTGCCTCAAATGATATTGAAATGGCGACCCGTTTGGCACGGGCAATGGTGGTCGACTTTGGGATGAGCTCCCTAGGGCCGGTTAACTTGGGACCACAATACGACGTTGACGAAATGGGTAAGGCCCAATGGTATGAACCCGCACAAATTTCTCCGGCCATGCAGGAGAAAGTTGATAAGGAAATCAGTAAAATTTTAGAGACGGCTTACAGCGAAGCATTGGTAATTGTTAGAAAAGAAAAAAAGGTGATGGATAAAGTGGTTGAGGCTCTTTTGAAAAAAGAAACTCTGGATAGGGAAGTGTTTGAGAAGATAGTGGGAAAGAAAACTTCTTAAAAATTTCTAATTATCTAATTGATCTAATTTCTAAATAATTCCCAATTTTCCAAATCCCAATTGGATAATTTGCGCTTGTGGTTTGTTTGGGTGAATTAGTCATTAGGTCAATTAGGTCAATTTAAGTTAAAATATCTTCGTAATGAGCAAACTAATTCTTATCGACCCCGCACAAATCTTACTTGTTCTCAAATACTGGGTGTTTGCATCTCAAGAGCGATTATGCGGGGCAAGCGGTAATGCTGAAAGGAGAATTCCATGTCCAAGCTAGTCTTAATTGATGGTAATGCGATTCTGCATCGTGCGTATCATGCTTTACCTCCATTGACTACAAGAAGGGGTGAGCCGATTAATGCCGTTTATGGACTTGTAAGCATGCTTTTGAGAGTGATTCAGGACTTGAAACCTACCCATATTGCAGTTTGTTTTGATAGGAAAGAACCTACCTTCAGGCACGAGACATACAAGGAATATCAGGCTCAAAGACCGGTTATCGATAAAGAGCTTTCAGGTCAATTTGAAAAAGCAAAAGAGACAATTAGTGCTATGAATATTCCGATTTTTGAAAAAGCTGGTTTCGAAGCAGACGATTTACTCGGCAGCATCGCCGAGCAAGCTCAAAGAACAAAGAATAAAGAACAAAGTAGAATTGACCAAGTTGTCATAGTTACAGGGGATAGGGATATTTTGCAGCTTGTTAATGAGAAAGTTAAAGTTTTTCTTCCCGTGCGTGGTTTATCGGAAGGAAAGCTGTTTGGGGTAGAGGAGGTTAAAGAAAAAATGGGAGTACTACCGTCACAAATTCCGGATTATAAAGCGCTTGTCGGAGATCAATCGGATAATTATCCCGGGATTTCGGGAATCGGGCCCAAAACTGCAGAGAAATTATTGGATAAATATAAATCCTTTCCGGAAATTTATAAACATTTAGACGAAATTAACATCTCGACAAAAACAAAATTGGTAGAGAAAAAGGATGACGGAGAAATGTCTTACAGGCTTGCGAAAATCGTGACAGATGTTGAGTTAGAAAACGATATTGAACAAACAAACAGGTGGCAGATAGATAGTCAGCAAGTATTAGATTTATTTTATGAGTTTGGCTTCAAGACTTTGGCCAAAAGAGTCAAAGAAGTCGGAAAATCCATTGTTTCAGAAAATCAAATGAAGCTTATATAAAATGAAAGTTGCTCTTGTACACGATTATCTGAAGGAGTATGGGGGAGCGGAGAGAGTATTGAAAACTTTGTCTAAAATGTACCCAGAAGCACCGATTTATACCGCTTTTTTGGTGAAAGGAAGTACAGCCGAAAAGGAGTTCAGGAATAAAGAAATTTATGAAAGTTGGCTTGCTCCATTACTCAAAATTTGGAAACTTTACAGCCCCTTGAGATTTCTAACTCCTTTAGTTTGGAGAAGTTTTGATTTATCGGAATACGATTTGGTTATCACATCATGCAGTTGGTATATAACCCGGGGGTTTAAAGTAGGACCTAAGACTAAAGTAATCGCTTATTGTCATACTCCCCCGCGCTGGCTTTATGGGTATGAGACTTCAGTTGGATTTACAAAATACTGGCCTGTAAAAGTATATTCTGCAATCGTCGGGCATTTTATGAGAATGTACGATTTTGCATCAGCTCAAAAAGTAGATTATTGGATTGCTAACTCCAAGAATGTTCAAGACAGAATTAAAAAGTTTTATAGAAGGGATTCTGTGGTGATTTACCCGCCCGTTGATGTAGAGAAAATTATAAAAGTCACAAGTAACAAGAAACAAGTAACAAGAAATAAAAACCAATACTTCCTGATGGTTTCGAGGCTGGTTGGGGCGAAGGGTTTGGAAGAAGCAGCCAAAAGTTTCAGAAATCAGTCTAAGTACAAATTGAAAATTGTTGGGGAAGCACACGGATTCTCTGAAGTTGAAAAGAGGCTAAAAAGATTATCAGGAGGTAATGTTGA
>CAYSZS010000037.1:0-5875 GCA_964435575.1 uncultured Gammaproteobacteria bacterium
CTGGCCGCCTTACCTTTCAGGCAAAAACATCACCTGGCGCGAAGTTGTCCCGTAACCTTACTCGAATTGGATAATTTTAGGAATTTTTAGTATAATTCACTTGCTTTCGGTTATTGTTCCTTATTCTAATGAAATACATAAGTACATTATTTTTATTGGCGTTTTTTTGCGTAGCATTAAATATTCCCGAGGTTTCTTTTGCCCAAGGGAGAGTTGTTTCGTCGCCAACTCCTACTTTGGAGGCTACAGCCTCCGCAACGGTCATTGAGAAAGTTGAACCGACAGAAGCACCCAGGCCTGATCTTACCCAGAAAACAAAGGAATCGGTTGAGCCATTAAAAAGACTTTTGGACGAGCAAGAACTGGGTTCTACCTATATAAATCCCGTCAAATACGCAATAAGAGCGGCTGTTGATGCCGGGGTCCCGCCCAATACGATTGTACTTTTACTACTTCTCCCTGGTGTAGCAACTTTGATTGCCGCTGCACGCCACCTGGTTGGACTTCGGGGTTTTGGTATTTTTTTACCTGCCGCGCTTGCAGTAACCTTTATTGCTACCGGTCCTGTAGTCGGAATTGGGTTATTTCTCTTGATCGTTATAGTTTCAACCTTCTCAAGAATAGTTTTAAGAAGAACAAAGATAAAACTTCAATATCTTCCCAGAATGGCTATAATTTTACTTTTCGTCGTCATGGGAATTTTGGCGCTCCTTTTTACGGCCCCCTTAATAAATAGTATGGCTTTGGTAAATGTTTCTATTTTCCCGGTTCTGATCTTAGTTCTTTTGGCGGAGGATTTCAGCAAAGTTCAGCTGGGAAAATCGGCAAGCGTTGCAATAAATCTTACAACGGAGACTCTTATTTTATCCCTCATTTCTTATGTGTTTTTGACACTGAAGATGGTTCAAGAACTCGCTTTGTTAAGGCCCGAACTCTGGCTAATTTCAATATTCGCTATCGATATTACTCTCGGTAAATACTCGGGACTTAGGGTGATGGAATATATAAGGTTCAGAAAGTTGATATCAAAATAGTATATGAAGACGTCGGAACTTCTCGGTTTAAATGCTCGGGCCAAGCTTTTTTCGTATCCGTTTAACAAACCTTTGGGGAAAAAGGCAGCGAAGTCAAAAATTTTTACCAAAAAGCTTTTGCGAAAAGCCGGTGTTTCCGTTCCTGAAATTTATGCTAAGTTCAAAAGCCCCTTAGACGTAATGTCCTTTGACTGGGAAAATTTACCTGATGCTTTTGCCCTCAAACCCAGTAAAGGATTGGGTGGTGAAGGAATCGTGGTTGTCAAGAAACGTACTAGGGATCCGGTTGGACCTTCTGAAAAGTTGAAAACTGCCTGGATTACCATTCAGAAGAAGAGAGTAACTATTGACGACCTGAAACTGCATGTTTTGGATATTTTGGAAGGAGCTTATAGTATGGGAAATGTTCCCGATGTGGCCTATATCGAGGAATATGTCGGACGGCATAAAGCCTTTCGAAGATATGCTTATCGCGGAACACCGGACGTTAGAGTTATTGTTTTCAATAAAGTTCCGGTTATGGCTATGCTCAGGCTTCCGACAAAAGAATCGGGTGGTAGATCCAATCTTCACCAAGGGGCAATAGGAGTGGGAGTTGATATGGCAACCGGGATTACGACCAGAGCTTTCTGGCGCGGTGAGTATATTCATTTTAAGCCGGGAACGAAAAGGAAACTTCATGGTATAAAAATTCCACAATGGACATCCATATTGGAAACCGCCGTTATGGGAGGATTGGCAACGGACCTGGGGTATTATGGAGCAGACGTAGTCCTTCATCCCGAAAAAGGGCCGATGATACTTGAGCTGAATTACCAGCCGGGACTATCTATTCAATTAGCAAATGCAGCCGGTCTTAGAAAAAGATTGGAGCGGGTTGAGGATTTACAAGTACGGGATGCAAGCCATGGAGTGAAAATTGCCAAAGCTCTATTTATTTCCAATTTTTCCGACAGGGTTAAGGCAGAGGAAGGTGTAAAGATTCTTTCAGCTTTGGAAGAAGTCAAAATAAAAGGCAGAAACGGCCAGAGAGTTAAGGTGATTGCGAAGCTGGATACAGGTGCGTGGAGAACCTCAATTAGTCGTGATATAGCCGAAAAGATGGGGTTATTGGAGATAGATAATATACTCTGGAGCAAAAAATTTAAGAGCGCTCTGGGCGAGGAAGCAAGACCGGTTGTAAATTTAGTACTTTGGCTATCAGGCAGGAAAATAGTTACACCAGCGTCCGTTGCCAAAAGAATGTCTTTGAAATATCCATTAATTATCGGCAGAAAAAATTTGAAAGGATTTTTGGTTGATCCTGACATAAGAGAAAGGGAGAAAGAATTGAAAAAATGAAAGTAAATTTGGCAACAACCAGGGTGACTCTTGAAGAAAATTCCCGGATAGCCGAAGAGGTTAAGGCTTTGGGTCATGAATTTAAACTTCTTGATCTTTTGAAATTTGAATACGCAATTAGGGGCGGGGAAATAACCGTTGAGCCAATAGATGACTTACCAGACGTACTTATTTTACGAGGAATTTTTAACAACATTAAAGGAATATCTGCCCATGTTGAGGGTCTAAAGAAAAGAGGCGTAAGGATTTTTGACAACAACTTTCTGGAACATAAATACTCTATTAATAAAATATCTGATTTGATTAAACTTACAGGTAGTGGAATTCTTGTACCCGATTCATTCCATCTTCACGATTTTGAAAAATTTGCAGGTGCTTCTTATGAACTCGGATATCCGGTTGTAGTTAAGCTCACGAGGACAGGTAAGGGAGCCGGAGTTTATAAGTTTGATGATGAGAATGCGCTTAATGAATTTATTATGAAGGTAGAGGAAAATGGAGGCGAAGCAAAAAGTTATCTTTTGCAAAAATTCATTGATTATGAATATGACCTGAGAGTTCTTATTATCGGTGAGAGAATATTTTGCATGAGAAGGATTCCCAGCGAGGGAGAATTCAGGGCAAATTTTTCTTTGGGAGGGAGTGTTGAGAAGTTTGACCTTAGTCAAGAGGATAAAAAACTGGCACAACGTGCTCTACAGGCAGTTGGTTTGGAAGTGGGTGGCGTGGATCTTCTTATTGCCCAAGACGGTAAAAGATACGTTTTAGAGGTAAACCACACGGCCGGGATGGTAGGGATGGAGGCCGCAACCGGAAAAAATATTACAAAAGTATATGTCGAATACGCAATTAAAAATGCTATATAAAAAATGGTTATATGGCTAAATGGCTGAATTGTTAAAAAAGCATTAAAACCATATAACTATTTGACTATTTAACCATGAGAATTCTAATCGTCGGCCTAAAAAGAAACCCTCAATTTAAAAGAGTTAGGGAAGAAGGGGAGAAACGCGGTCATATTGTTGATGGTTGTTTGGCAACGGAACTTGTAATTTACGTAACCCCAGAAACCTTTGAACCTACTCTACGCGGGAAAAGCCTTAAAGATTACGACCTTATTTATATTTGGGCGGTAGGACGAAGGCGTTGGGAATGGTATACGGCCGCCAATTTTTTAAATAGGCAGGTGGGTACGATAATTGTTAACAAAAAGATAGTAGATCCTTCTTACAATTTCTATTTAACTCCGGCTTCGGATTATTTGAAACAGAGGGATAACTCGCTGCCTTTCCCAAAGTCGGCAATAGTTTTTGATGCGAAGTCGGTAAGAGTTGTGATAGAACAATTTGAATTTCCCCTAATCGTTAAGGTTTCAGAAGGAAGGCAGGGAAGGGGTGTTTTTAAGGCAGACTCGTTGGAAGATCTAGAAAAAGTAATTGAGGAAAATAAAGAAAAATCACCCTCGTTTGTTATCCGTGAATTTATTCCTAATGACGGCGATATTAGGGTTTTTACGGTTGGATTTAAGGCAATTGGGGCAATGAAGAGAATTCCAACTAAGGAAGGTGAATTTAGGAGTAATATTAGTCTTGGTGGTAGGGGGGAGAAGATTGATCTAGAAAAGTATCCTGAAATAAGAAAAATTGCGGAGAAATTGAGCGAAGTTACCGCGATGGAGATAGCAGGAGTAGACATAGTGTTGAATAGGTCAACAGCTAAACCCTATATTTTAGAGATTAACCCGGGCCCCCAGTTTACGGGATTCGAAAAATATACCGGTATAAACGCTGCTTTAGAAATTATAAACTATTTTGAAAAACTGCATCTTCAGAAAAATGGCGGATCAGACTAAGGAAAGGTATCAAAGAAGCTTTAAGAAATACGGAGTCTCTCCAAAATCACTTGCGTATTGGAATCAGGAGGCAATTGATATAAGGTATCAGGAGCTTTTGAAAGATATTGAAATTGAAGGGAAGAGTATACTTGACGTTGGTTCGGGATTTGGAGATATTATTCCTCATTTGAAGAGGAAAGCCACTAAGTTTAACTTTATTGGGATCGATTTGGTACCTGAATTTGTTGGGGTTGCTAGGAAAAAATATCCCAAACACGAGTTTATTATTGGAGATTATTTTGGTAGACCTCTTCAAGAAAAGTTTGACATAGTTTTTACTTCTGGAACCCTTAACTCGGGTCTTCCTAAAAAAGACCCCGTTGGTTACAGAAAAAAGGCGATAAAGACAATGTTGGATCATGCAAGAGAGGTGGTTTCCTTTAATATGGCAGGCGGATACCCGCAGCCAGAAAATGTAAAGAATTACAGGGTTTGGTATGCAAACTCTTTAGAAATTTTAAAATACTGTTTGAGCTTAACTCCAAAGGTTATCTTTCGTCACCATTATCGCAAAAACGACTTCACGATTATCATGTATAAATAATTATTTAAGTTCCACCGTAGCGCCGGCCGTCTTCAGCTTATCTGTCGCAACTTTTGCATCCTCGGCTTTTGCGTCTTTTAGAACTTCGTAGGGAACTGCTTCGGTTGCGTCCTTTGCTTCCTTTAGCCCGAGATTTTGATTTATTTCTCGCAGAGCCTTAATTACGGCAATCTTGTTACCACCTGAGGCGGTCATAACAACGGTTTGGGTTGCCGCCCCACTACTTACCTGTTCACCGCCGGCTGGCTGTGCCTCGCCGGAGCTACTTGGAGCGGAAGCGGGAGCAGCGGTCACAGGAACAACCGCCGTAACACCAAGTTTATCCTGCAAAGCATTTACAAGTTCGGATAGTTCGATTACCGAAAGCTTAGAAACTTCATCGACTAGCTTCTCGACATTTTTACTTACTTTGGCTTCTGATTTTTCAGTTTTTTCGTCTGTCATATTGATCACCGCCTTTCAAAAATAAATGGTTATATGGTTAATAGTTTTTAAATTTTTCCTATCGTAGCCATTTAGCTATTTAACCATCAAGCCATTTGTAATTTTTCTATCTTTGTTTTCAAAATCCAAACCAACTTTTGTAAATTTCCCTGCAATGCCCCCACCAATCCGTACATCGGGCTCGCAACAGTCCCCGTTAATTGTGCGAATAGAACCTCCTTTGCTGGGAGTTTGGCAAGCCTAATAAGTTCTTCTTTATTTTGATGTCCTCCTTCGACAATGCCTACTTTGAAGCTAGGAATTTCGAATTCTAGAGAAAATTTATAAAGGACTTGAAGTGGAGCTATGGGGTCGGCCTCGGTAATTATCATGGCCGTTGGTCCGCTTAAGAGCGTGTCGGAGAGTGTATCCTCAGGAATTTTTGCCTCGGATCCGGCTCTTTTAAAAAGAGTGTTTTTGACTATAGACATTCCCGCGCTGATCTCTTTAAGTCGCTTTTTTAGTTCTTGTTGCATCTTCACCGTTAAACCCGTGTAATCGACCAATACGACAGAAGTGGCAGATTTGAGCTGCTCGGTTAGGTTGGCAACAAAAAATGGCTTTTCTGCTTTTTTCATA
>CAYSZS010000038.1:0-3389 GCA_964435575.1 uncultured Gammaproteobacteria bacterium
TTGAAGCTAGATATTTTACTCTAGGGGGTTGCGATTGGATTTAGAACTTACGATTAAAAAGAGATAAGAATGTAAGATTGTTTTATATTTTTGTATTAACCGCTCTTCAAATAGCAGGAATTTTACTTTTTATTTTTTTTATATCACTTGAATTTAACATGGGGATTTCCGACTAATTGTATCGTTATTATCGATACAGACTTTTAAGAAAAATATCTTGTGAATTTAAGGGTTCTAAACCTTGGCTAATTAAACAATGTATACCCCTTGGGGTGTGGGTACACATTAATTCTCAAGCATCAACTTAATCATTGTCATTTCTTTTTCTATATCCCATCTTATTTTCGCAACTAATGCTAATTTGTGTGAATTCTTTTTAAGAACATTTCCTCTGAATCCCTCTTTTAATATTACCCATAACTCAGGTTAAAGTTGTTTGCCAAAATCCAGAAGAAAAAGGTCACCCCGGGGGTGGATTAGTACGTTCATACCAATAATCGACAGTGCTATTATCTTAAAATTCTTCCTCTTTTGGTCTATACATCAAAGCTTCAGCGAGGTGATTGGTAATAATATCTTTTGCGCCTACAAGGTCGGCGATGGTGCGGGCGATTTTAATTACTTTATGATACGAACGAGCGGTTAAATTCATTGTTGCAACTGCACTTCGGAGTATTTCTAAACATTCAGGTGATAAAGGACAAAATTCTTTAACTGTTTTTGAGCTCATTTCACTATTCGATTTGAACTTGGAACCCTTAAAGCGTTTAATTTGCATATCTCTGGCTTTTTGAACTCTTAATTGAATTGTCTTAGAATTATCAACTTTTACACTGAGCGAAGTCGAAGTGCCAACCAATTTATCAGTCTCCAACAAACGCAATGATATGTGTTCCGATGTCCCGACATCTAAAGAGGCGAACTACTTAGTTTGCCTCTGGTGTTCTCAAAAACTCTCTACCACCAATAGAAACATTCTGTGCAGTAATACTACCATCAGAATTCGTGGTTCCGAAAGCTGTTACTGTTTCACCGGTTTTTAAATCTGACTTGGAACCTTCTGAGGTTTTATTAATATTTGTATCATCAGACAAGATAATAATCTTTGAACTACCATCCTGCATTTTAACAGTGATGCTTGTATCGTCTTGGCTAATTATTTCTCCACCAACAGACATCATTCCCTGACTATTTCCACCTCTTCCTTGAAATCCTCCCTGTGGTCCGCCTCCATTTGGTACTCTGAATTGTCCTTGCATAGGGCCGCTTGCTTGCTTTTTCTGATATTGCACACCTCCAAAAAAAGCGGCACTACCTACTACTAAAGCCACAATAATAGTAATTATCATTTGATTTTTCATTACAACTTCACCTCCTCTCAAAATTATTCATAAACAAAGTTAATGAACAAGCTACGATTATTCATAACGTAATGCCTCAATAGGTTGTAAATTGGCTGCTCTTTGAGCAGGATACCAGCCAAATAAAATTCCTATTCCTGCCGATACTGCAAAAGCTAAAAGAACTGAATTTGGAGAGACAACGAACACAGAGCTTGTAAAGTAGGAATAAAGATAAGAAACGAGAATACCTACTCCTATTCCTATAACTCCGCCTACAAACGTTAAGATGATTGACTCCACAAGAAACTGAGTAATTATAGTTTTCTTCTTTGCTCCGAGAGCTTTTCGTAAACCTATTTCTCTGGTTCTCTCAGTGACAGTTACCAACATGATATTCATAATCCCAATTCCTCCTACTAAAAGAGAGATTGCTGCTACACCTGCGAGTAGAGTTGTAAATGTTCCCGTAGTTTGGTTTACGGTATTTAATAAATCTTGCTGATTAAATATAGAAAAATCCTTATTTTCTGGGTTTTTTAATTTATGTCTTGAAAGAAGTAGATACCCAACTTCATTTTGAGCATCAACCATTGCATCTGCTGATTTCGCCTCTACGGCGATAGAAGTGACATGAGACGCTCCAAAAAGCTGTTTTTGTGCTGTTGTAATAGGAACCCAAATCATATCATCTTGATTTTTAAAACCAGTACCTCCTCTTGATGCAGTAATGCCAACAATAGTGAATGTTTGACCGTTAATTCTCACTGTCTGTCCGATAGGATTTGCATTTTCTCCAAACAGATCTTCAACAACTGTTGGCCCTAAAACTGCTACTTTTGCCATGCTATTTACCTGAGAATCGGTTATAAAATTTCCTGACTCAACAGTCACGTTTCTTACATCAGCATATACAGGAGTAACTCCAACGACTTGAGTATTAGTATTCGTCCTTCCTGTGGTAACTTGAGTTCTACTTGAATATTCAGGTGAAACTTCGGAAACGGTAGTAATTTGAGGAGAAGTTTTTATTGCTACGGCATCTTCTAAAGTTAATGTGGTGCCTCCACCTGCAGCTCCTTGAACTCCCCCTTGATTTTGGCCAGATGGTTGAACTGTCAAAAGGTTTGAACCTAGAGATTGAATTTGAGATTGAATCGCCTGAGCGCTGGCTTGTCCTAAAGAAACCAACGCAATGACACTTCCTATACCAATGACAATTCCAAGAGTAGCAAGAGATGTCCTCAGCTTGTTAACAGTTAGAGTACCAATTGCTTCAGTTATTATTTCTGTGTCCATTTGCTCTCCTTTGCTTATGCTCATTACCATCTTTCTCAATTTTGCCATCCTTAATATGAATTATTCTTTTGGCATGTTCTGCAATATCGGCTTCATGAGTAATCATTACAATGGTGTGTCCTTCATCATTCAAGTTCTGGAAGATTTCCATGATTTCTGCAGCTTGGGTAGAAGCAATATTTCCTGTTGGTTCATCAGCTAATAAGATAGCGGGATTTAATACTAAAGCACGAGCAATAGCTACTCTTTGCTGTTGCCCGCCTGACAGTTGATTTGATGTATGTTCTAATCTGTCCCCTAAACCTACCATATGCAGATATTTTTTACCTCTTTCAATTCTTTCTTCTTTAGGAATCCTTGCATAAATCATAGGTAACATCACATTTTGCATTGCAGTTCTTCTCGGAAGCAAATTAAAAGCCTGAAAAACAAAGCCTATTTTTCTATTTCTTATATCAGCTAACTCATCCTCGGATAGCTTTTGCACTTCTTCTCCATCAAGAATATATGTTCCAGAGGTAGGAGTATCTAAAGCTCCAACGATATGCATTAGAGTAGATTTACCAGATCCCGAGGGGCCCATGATCGCCACAAATTCACCCTTTTTAATCTCAAAGGAGACATCAACTAAGGCTACTGTTTCTAAATCACCTGTTTTATAAACTTTTGATAGATTTTTTGCTTGAATAATTGCTGCCATATCATATTCGGATACTACCTCCCGCCGCTGGGAGGGGCACCAAATCCACC
>CAYSZS010000038.1:3489-5426 GCA_964435575.1 uncultured Gammaproteobacteria bacterium
CCAAATCCACCTCTTGTACTACCAAATGGCGAAGTTGTTGCACCTGTCGATCCAGTAGAGGTTGAGTTTGTCTGCCCTGTAATCACAATATCCCCTTCGTTAATCCCTGAAAGAATTTCTGTTTCAGAATCAGATGAGATTCCTGTTTCAACATTCACAGTTGTTTCCTGTCCATTTTTGATAACTCTGACAGTACTTTGACTGTTTTGTGTTTGGATAGCAGCACTGGAAACTTTAAGCACGCTATTTTTAGTTTCAACAATGATATTTGCAATTGTCGCCATATTAGGGAGAATTTGATCAGAATCAGAATCTAATTTAATAATTGCGGGGTAAGATGTAACGTTACTTGTTGTTGAACCGGTTCTGTCTATAGCTGTTACAACACCTGTGAATGTTTTGTCTGAGACTGAATCAAAAGTGATAGTAGCTTTTTGTCCAACTTCAACTTTAGGAACATCAATTTCTGATAAATTAACTGAAATTAGAGGACTGCCGCTTTTAACAATTGAAGCAATTCTTTGCCCTGTCCTTGTACCTGATGTTGTTGTTTGTGCAGAAAGCGGCAAACCTTCAGCGATAGTCAAACCCTCTACAATTCCAGAGTTGGGAGCCAAAATAGTAGGAGAATTGGCCCTTAAGTTAAAATCAGCATTGGCTAAGTTTGCTTGGGCACTTTTTACTGAATCATAAGCATTATCGTAAGCAACCTCGGCTTTTGTTCGCGTTTCTATCATTGCAAACGACTCGTCATTTTCGTGACCTTTAATTTGATCATAAACATTGTTTTTCGAAGCAGTTGCGCTTCTTAGGTTGTTCTGAGCAGATTGAAGTTGATTAGACGCACTAACATAACTTGCATAGGCTTGGGCATATTGTTGTTCACCATCCAAATCGAGTTCAACTTCTGCGATTTTTTGTCCTTTTGTGACTGAGTCTCCATCCTTTACATAAACATTTGAAACAACACCCGATGCTGAAGTTTTTATGATAAACGTGTTAGCAGAAACAACCGTACCTGATGCTGATATAGTGGAAACTATCGTTCCTTTTTCTGCTTGTGCTGTTTGGTATTGTACTTCAGGAGTTTTATCTGTCTTTACCCACGCAAAAACACCTAATGCTAAGAGTGTTAAGAGAACTAATACAACACGACTTCTTTTTGCCAAAAACCACCCAATAAAAGCTTTTGCTCTGTTTTTAACCATAACAAAAGACCCAAGAGTTTCTTTCTTTTCGTCTAATTGGGCAACTTCGTCTGTTTTCTTTTTACTCACAAGTAGAAGTGTAAAAGGGAATTCTGAAGAAGGGCTGAAGTGTATTGTTAAGCTAAAGGAAGCGTTACAGTAAAGATAGAACCTTTACCTATTTCACTTACTACTTCAATTTTACCTTTATGATGCGTTATAATTTCTTTAGCAATAGCCAACCCTAATCCATAGCCGTCTATTTGTGTCTTACTTCTGGAAACGTCAGCTCTGTAAAACCTGTCAAATATATATGGCAAATCTTCCTCACTTATACCTACACCCATGTCCTTTATCTTTATTTGACCACCACCCTCAATGGTGGCAGTACTCACCGCAATAGAATCGCCTTTTTTGCTGTATTTAATAGCGTTATCGAGAAGTATTATCAATAGGTCAACTAACCTATCCCTGTCACCCAGTACCTCAAAATTATTTCCATTTTCCTTTATTTTTATATTCGACTTAATAGCCTTTGCTTTTATCCTTCCAATTGACTCACTTATAACACTTTCAATTTCCACCTTCTTAAATTCAGAATTGCCATTTATCTTTTTATACTGTGCCAAGAGAAGTAAAGATTCTGCTAGCTGCTGAAGCTTGTTAGTTTCTAACAGGCTCTCTTCTACCAAGGTTTTAGCTTTTGTTAAGTTTGGTTTTTTATTACGCAGGTAAACTTCAAAGGCACTT
>CAYSZS010000039.1:0-5248 GCA_964435575.1 uncultured Gammaproteobacteria bacterium
AAAAAAAATGAAGGTACTTTTTTTAACCCGTTTATATTGGCCGCATGTGGGGGGTGTGGAGAAACATGTCTATGAAATAGGTAAAAGGTTAAAGGTAAAAGGCAAAAGTGTAACAATAATAACGGAAAAATACGATAAGCACTTGAACGATGAAGAGATAAAAGACGGTATAAAGATAATTAGGATTGATTATCCAAAAATCAAATATTTAGGAATATTTTATATATGGTTCTGGCTTCTTAAAAATATCACTTTAATCAAAGAAAGCGATATTGTTCATGTCCACGATGTATTTATTTGGTATTGGCCGTTTAAAATTCTCTTGCCAAGGAAAAAAGTTTTTCTGACATTTCACGGAAGGTGGGGGGTTTATCCGATTCCCTTTACTGATATTTTGCAAAAAAGAATCGGAGCAAGATTTTCAAACGGATTAATTTGTATAGGAGACTATATTCCTAAAAGTTACGGCATAAGATCGGACACTATTGCATACGGTGCAACGTATATCCCCAAAAATATTCCCAAAAAGGATAAAAAATCAATTATTTATGTGGGACGGTTAGATAAAGATATAGCACTAAAAAAATACTTTTCTGTAATAAAAAAACTTAAAGGCTACAAGATTGAATTTTGTGGCCAGGGAGAGTTAGCTAGTGAAGCAAGTTTGTATGGGGAAGTTAAAGGTTTTGTTGATCCAAAACCCTATATGCAGAAAGCGAAATATTGTTTTGCATCCGGTTATTTGACGATACTTGAAGCTTTGGCGAATAAATGTCTTGTTTTCAAAACTTACGACAACGCTCTTCAGAAGAAATATTTTGAACTTACGCCATTTTCAAAATTCATAATTACCTCTAATAATCCGAGAAAACTATATGACAAATTCAAATATTACGAGAAGAATTCTAAAGTTGCAAATAAGCTAATTGAAAAGGGATATAATTGGGTAAAGTGGCAAACTTGGGAAAAATTAGCACAGGATTATTTAAACTTGTGGGCTCAAAGGCGACAATAATTACTTTATTTGTAATACTCCAGGCATTTCTTTGGACAAAAATAGGTATATTTTCAATTTTCATAGGCCAAAAAAGACTGCCGGATTTCGAAGCATATCTTTCATTGTCGGGCGACATTATCAATGGAATAAATCCTTATACTGTTTCTCATCTGCAGACGTTGGGTCCGCCATTGGTTATCCTGCCTTATTTACCATTCACACTCGTAAGTCTGAAAAGCGCTAAGATTATGGTTACATTAGGTAGCCTTGTTAGTGTCTATTTTACTTGTTACATTCTCGCAAAATATCTTAATCCTAAAAATAAATTGCTCTTTTTTACAGTATTATCAACTCTATTTTTGACTGCATTTCCCGCAAGATTCACGCTTGAAATGGGTCAAATAGGACTTTATCTTTCGCTTTTAATTACTTTTTTCATCGTAAGTAGGAACGATAAATTTAAAGGTTTTGTTTTATCATTTCTGATTTCATCCCGATTATTTTTTGCAACTTTATATATATCTTTAACAAAAAGATGTAGGATAATATTCTGGAGTTTAATCGGAATATCACTAATATTTGTTTTCAGTCTGATTTTTATAAGATTTGATTGGTATATTTTTTATGTATATGAAAAGTTACTTCCGCTATTGTCGACAATTACTCAGGCTACGAATCTAGATTACTACAATCAATCTTTAAGAAGTACACTTTTCCGAATCGGCCTCGGTGATTATTATTTCTATGTTCTATCAGGAGTAATGATTACGGCGGGATATTATCTTTACAAAAAACAGAATGTGTTGGCAGCAATTATATTATCAATTTTAATTACCCCGATATCGTGGCAACATTATTATTCTATGATTTTTCCGATTTTTGTGACGACATATTTTTTCATGAATAAAAATTTAAAGAACCTGTCAATTTTTTTTATAGCTTTATTTTTATGGTGGATTGAGTTTCCGTTCCTTCACACAACTGATCGTAACTTGATATCCGGTATCGTTGCTTCTCATTATTTTGTTTCAGGAATGTTGTTATTATATTTGGGATATAGTTTAAACATTACAAATAGGAGAATATGAAAGTTTCTGTTTGTATTACAGTTTATAACGAAGAAAGAAGTATTTCTAAACTTGTCGAGAGTTTGTTGAGACAATCGAAAAAGCCTGATGAAATTGTAATTGTCGATGGGGGATCGGGTGATAAGACCGTAGAGATAATAAGGCATTTTCAGAAAAAGGATAAAAGGATAAAACTTTTAATTGAAAAATGTAGCCGTTCAAGAGGGAGAAATTTGGCGGTTGAATTGGCAAAAAACGACATTATTGCAATGACTGATGCAGGTTGTGTGCCAAAAAGAAACTGGCTTGAAAACATAACTGAACCATTCAAGCACAAGGAAGTGGATATCGTTGCTGGATTTTACACCATGAAGGTGTCTGACTCCTTACAAAAGGCATTTTCGGTATTTTTGGGAATACATCCAAAGGATTTCGACATTAATTTCCTGCCGTCAACAAGATCAGTGGCCTTCACAAAACAAGCATGGGAGAAAATAAGCGGTTTCCTTGAGAATCTTGAGGATACTGCAGAAGATACTGTCTTTAATTACAAAGCCTTAAAACTTGGGCTAAATATTTCACGAATGAAAAATGCTAGGGTAGAGTGGGAAATGCCAAAGACTTTCTCCGATGGGATAATCAAAATCTACAAGTATGCAAAAGGTGATGCAAAAAGCCGAATCTGGCTATATCCATCAAAAGGCCTTGCGTCGCACAATATAAAAGCACTTTCGATCTTTGCGCGCTATATCCTCGGTATTTCTTTTATTTTTCTTTATTTATTTAAGCTTGTGGTACTTCTGGTACCTTTGATACTTGTGATACTTTATATCCTTTGGTCTTTCCGCAAAGTATTTCTTAAAACAGGCGATTGGATAGCCGGGTTATGGGGAATTTTAGTGCAATTTACCTCAGACTTTGCGGTAATGAGTGGATTTCTTATGGGACTTAGAAGATGATATACTTCTGTTCGGAATGAACGGTAGAATTTTTAAAGATAAAACAATATTAATTACAGGTGGAACCGGTTCTTTTGGGAGCTTTTTCGTTAAAAAGATTCTTCAATATAAACCTCGGAAAATAATTATTTTTTCAAGAGACGAAGACAAGCAGTATTGGCTGCAGAATGAATTAAAAAATGACATTAAACGATTGAGGTTTGTAATCGGAGATGTTAGAGAAAAAGCGTCTCTTTTAAAAACAATGAGGATCGGGGTAGATATTCTGATACACGCAGCTGCCTTAAAACAAATTCCAAGTACAGAATATAACATTATTGAAGCCGTAAAAACTAATATTCTGGGAGCGCAAAATGTGGTTGATGCGTCGATTGAAGCCGGTGTTGGTAAGGTTCTTTCGATTAGTACTGATAAGGCAGTTGAACCGGTCAATGTGATGGGGATGACTAAGGCATTGCAGGAGAGAATATTTATATTGGGAAATAAACAGGCAAAGCAAACAAAATTTGCATCCGTCCGTTACGGCAATGTTGTTGCATCAAGAGGTTCAGTTATTCCTCTTTTCAAAAAACAAATCGAGGAAGGAGGGCCTGTAACTGTGACGGATAAAAGAATGACCAGATTTATCTTTACCTTATCGCAGGCAACAGAATTAGTTTTTAACGCCTTAGATAACATGGTTGGAGGAGAAATATTTATACCTAAAATCAGACCATTAAAAGTTTTCGATCTTGCACAGGTAATGGTGAATGAACTCCAACCAAAAAATAAAAATATAAAAGAAATCGGTATACGTTCCGGCGAAAAATTGCATGAAACTTTGATTTCTCCAATTGAATCATTGAGAAGTGTCCGAAAGCGAAAATTTTATGTTATCCTGCCGCAAATAGAACTTAAAGACATAGGCTTTACCTATAAGACGAATGTGATAAGAAAACGCCAGTTCAGGTATGCATCTGATACAGGTCCATTTATAACAAAGTCGGAAATAAAAAAGATACTTAAAGATGAAGGATTATTAAATTAGTACAATTTATTTACTTTTTCCGTAAGTCCCAGATTTTAAGGCGAGAATACCGTTTAGCTCTGATTGTAATCGAGCGTGATAATCAGGCTCTTGCATTAGTCTGCTGATTAGCCGGTAGTAATGAGGGCTTCGTTGAATAAGAATATCTTCAGCGCTTATAAATGAATATTTGATATTAGTATTGAAATCTATAAGATTTTCTTTGATATCAAAACCTACTCTTCCTGGTGCCAGTTCGCCAAGCCTTAAGAGCATTCCTCTGGCTCTGGGTATATGATAAGCGTTAGTTAAAAAGGAAATTGCTTTATAATCCCGAGTGCTACTTATTACGACCGCTTTAGAAAGTTCATGGATCGTGGTTTGCGAGAAATCTTCTGTGTTTATTCTATTTTCGGGAACACCCAATCTTATAAGTTCATTACTCATAATACCCGACTGACTGGGGTCTCCCTCGTTTGGATAATAACCACCTGTCATAATGAAGTTAGTGTCATGGAAATATTTTGATAACTCGGCTGCGGCGATTATTCTAGCTTTTCCACCCAAAACTCCATAATTGCCTTGTGTGTCCGAATAAGCACTGGTTGAATAACCTCTTTCTCTTTTGACTGTTCCGCCGCTTAAGATAAATACCGCATCGGGTTTAAATCCTCCAATTAAGTTTTCGTAATAATTAAGCTTGTATTCGGCTTGTTCAACCATTTCGAAGTATTTTAGTGCCTTAACTCTTTAAAGTAAAGAATTTGAAATGCTTTAGATCTCTTAGGGTATTAATCTTTATTTCAGTATTGACAAAAGAATTAAACGGTCGCCTTGCTGAACCTTTTGTGTTTTTGAATTTTGCCGGCTTTACCAGATTAGTATTAATTCCAAACGTTTTACATATTTGAATTGCAAATTCATATTTTGATACCTTTGAATTGGAAAAAACATTTAATATTCCGTATTTATTTCTCTTTTTGAAAATTTCTTTAGCCAGGCGATTAATGGACACTGGATTAAAAAAAACATTAGTATATGCAGTAACTTCTTTATGATTTAGTAACTCTCTTACTAGGTACAATTGTTTGCTATAGAAACTGGTTCTTATTATCAACGATTTTGATTTGTCCAATTGTTTTTCATTGAGATATTTTGTAAAACCATAATAATTCACAGGGTTCAAAGCATAATCTGATGTAATATGAATTAGCTTTTT
>CAYSZS010000040.1:0-5189 GCA_964435575.1 uncultured Gammaproteobacteria bacterium
TAATGTAAATTGATAAATTTAATGTATGTATATAGTTTCCATTACATCACAAGGACAATTTAGTATTCCCGCAAGACTAAGGAGAGAATTGGGTTTTCATAAACACAAAAAGGCAATTGTTAGTGTAGATAAAGGAAAGATGATTGTTGAGCCTGCAAGTGATTTTATGAGTCTTAAGGGGAGTTTGCACAAATATGCTAAAAAAGGTATGCCCATCAATAAAATTATAGAATTGGAAGAGAAAGCTTGGGAGAAGGGAGCTGTTGAGAGGTATGTGCGAACGTTAAGCTTACGAGAAAGGCGAAAATTAGGAAGTCTGAGAAAAAGTTGAAGAAAGTAGAATGAAAAGTTACATTGCAGATACGAATTTTTACCTTCGTTTTATTCTTCAAGACGTTAAAAGCCAGGCTAAACTTTCTGAGAAATATCTAAATAAAGCAAAGCTAGGTGAAATAAAAATATTCTTCCCTGATGAGGTTGTTTTGGAGATGGAGTTTGTTTTAAGAAGCTTTTATTCTGTAAATAGGGAGGAAATTACAAAAAGTCTACTTGGCTTAATGAAGATTGAGTATGTCGATGTTGAAAATAGGTCGTTATGGATAAAAACACTCGAAATTTATAAAGAGAAAAATGTAAGCTTATTAGATATTTTTTTATTTCTTAAGGCCAAAGATGTGGGGTCAGAAGTTCTTTCCTTTGATAGAGATTTTCAGAAATTAAAAAAATATGAAAAACAAAATATTTGATTTGATAAGGAAAGAAGAAGTCAGACAGCGGGACACCCTTATGATGATCCCGTCGGAGAATTATACCTATCCGGAAGTTCGGGAAGCGGTTGGCTCGGTTCTGATGCATAAGTATGCCGAAGGACAACCTAAGAAACGTTATTACCAAGGAATGAATGTTGTTGACGAGATAGAGGCATTGTGTGAAGAGAGAGTACTCGGGGCCTTTAAGCTTTCTCCAAAAGATTGGAATGCGAATGTTCAGCCCCATTCAGGGTGTCCCGCAAACTTAGCGGTTTATAACGCAGTTTTGTCTCCCGGCGACAAAATAATGGCAATGTACCTTCCTGACGGTGGACATCTTTCCCATGGTTGGCAAATGCCTGATAGAAAAATCACACTTGTTTCCAAGATTTATGATGTTAAGTTTTACCACGTTGACCCAAAAACTCGTGTTTTTAATTATGATCAAATTGAAAAACAAGCCTTAAATTTTAAGCCCAAAATGCTTATTTCTGGCGGAACTGCATACCCTTCCGAAATTGACCATAAACGTATGGGTCAAATTGCCAAAAAAGTCGGAGCCTATTACTTGGCGGATATTGCTCATGAGGCAGGATTGGTTGCGGGGGGCGCAAATAAATCTCCTTTTCCTCATGCTGATTTTGTTACCATGACGACGCACAAGACTTTGAGAGGTCCGCGTGGTGCAATTATTATCTGTCGGAGAGAATTTTCAGAAGATATCGATTTTTCGGTATTTCCGGGGATGCAGGGGGGGCCTCATATTCATACAATTGCCGGGATTGCAATTACTTTGGAAAAGGCAAAGACTGCACAATTCAAAAAATATGCTTTTCAAGTAGTCAAAAATGCAAAATATCTTGCAAAAATATTTATCGATGCGGGATTAGACGTGGTAAGTGGGGGGACTGAAAAACATTTGATTTTAATAGATTTAGACAAGAGCGGAACTAACGGAGCAATTGTTGCTTATGCACATGAAGTTGCAGGAATTGTAATAAACAAAAATTCGGTTCCCAATGATCCGATGCCGCCCTTTTATCCATCGGGGATCCGGTTGGGGACGCCGGCTATAACCGCAAGAGGTATGAAGGAAGGGGAGATGAGTCAAATTGCTGAATGGATTTTAAAAGTTATCGAATATGTTAAAGCTTATAAACTTCCACAAGATAAAGATGCAAGAAATACCTTTATGAAGGCGTTCAAGGAAAAGATGTCAAAGGATAAGTTTTTACTTTCGATTGCCGAAGAAGTCAAAACTCTTTGTAAGAAATTTCCGATTGTTTAGGAATAGAAATTATTATGGGAAAAGGTGGTTCCGAAAGACCCGATTGGTGTGCCGGAATTAACTGTCCTAATTATGAAACTGGAAGATGTGATTTAAGAGATTGGGTGATTCGGGGAGGGTATGTTAGTGATAAAACCAGAAATAGTTATTACAGAGAATTCCGAGAACTATCACAAAAAGATCCCGAAGAATTACGGCAAAGATGTTTTCAAATTATGACTAAAATTTAAATCTTCAATTTGTTTACTTTCTTTAAATGAATTAAAATTCTCAATAATATGACACATATTTTTGATGGAAAGGCGTTTGCGAAAGATAAAGAAGAGTTAATCAGAGATCAAGTTAATCGGTTAATTAAGAAGGGAATTAGACCTAAATTAGTTTCCATACTTGTTGGGGAAGATCCGGCAAGTGTACTCTACGTGAATCTCAAGAAGAGAGCGGCAGAGAGAATAGGAGCAGAGGTAGAAGTAATAAGTTTAAGTTTAAGTTCAAGTATAAGTGTAAAAGAGATCCAAAAGACAATTGAGCAATTTAACAATGATAACAATGTGCACGGAATTATGGTTCAGTTGCCGCTACCGTGGAATTTTTCGGGAAAAGATAGAGACGAAATAATTAACGCTATAGCGAAAGAAAAAGACGTTGATGGGCTTCGAGGAGATAGTCCATACGCGCACCCGACGGCAAAAGCAGTTCTGGAGGTATTAGAACACGCAAAAAATATTAGTAAGCCGTCTTTAAAAGAAGAAGATTTGAGAATTGCGGTAGTTGGCGCATCCGGCATGGTAGGCAGACCTTTACTTAGGGAATTTAAAAGAAAAGGAATTGATGCTGTAGGATATAATACGAAGACAATTAATTGGCAAGAGAGAATTAAAGAGAAGGACGTTGTGATTAGTGCAACAGGAGTACCTGATTTGATTAAAGAAAGTATGGTAAGAGATGGTGTAGTTTTAATCGACGTTGGTTCGCCCAATGGTGATATCGAAAAGAGAACTTACGAAAAAGCTTCGTTTATTTCTCCGGTTCCGGGTGGAGTCGGGCCGGTAACGGTTTCATGCCTTTTGGAAAATCTCGTTGAAGCTGCTTTATTAAAGATATAAAGACTTTATCCAAATCATAAAACACACGGGTTAAAAGTCAAAAGTCCTTCGAAATTAAATTTCTGACGGCATTGTAAATTCAAAAAAACACATGGGGGCAAGAAGTTATTAACTGCATGAGTGAAGGTTGCTTTTTGAATCCTGGTTTGCTAAGATACCAAGAAGTTCACACATCGATCAGGTCTCCTGAGCACTTCTGATCGGTGGCGGTAAAAGGAGACATATGGCAACTAAAGTATCACTCAAAGAACTAATTTCTGCTGGTGCTCACTTTGGGCACCAGGTAAAACGTTGGAACCCTAAGATGGCCCCTTTTATTTATGGTGAAAAAGACGGAGTACATATTTTTGATTTAATTAAGACCAAAGAGAAACTTGAAGAGGCGCTTGAACTTCTGAAATTGGCTTCAAAAGAAGGTAAGAGCATCCTTTTTGTTGGTACAAAAAAGCAAGTCAAAAGTAAGATAGCCGAGGTTGCCAAAGATACAGGAGCTTTTTACGTTAATGAGCGCTGGTTGGGAGGAACCCTGACGAACTTTGATCAATTGTTAAAGTCGGTTAAAAAGCTTCAGGAATTAAAAAGCACGATGGAAGCTGGGGGTTTTAAGGATAGAACCAAGAAAGAACGACTTCTTATCGACCGCGAGATTCAAAGACTTTCTAAATTTTTTGGTGGACTTACCGGGATGAGTAAGATTCCAGATATACTGGTTGTTATTGATATTAAGCGCGAAAAAACCGCACTGAGTGAAGCCAATGCTAAAGGTGTCGAGGTAGTTGCTTTAGTTGACTCGAATTGTGATCCGACTCAAGTTGACTATCCAATCTCGATGAATGACGATGCAACCAGGGCGCTTGAGTATGTATTGGGATTAATGGGAGAAGCAATACTTGAGGGAAAAGGTATCAAAAGTAGCAAAAGTACCACAAGTACCACAGATAAAAATTCCGCGAAATCTGTTAAGAAACCAGTGTAAATCTGTAATTATGATTATGAAGATTCCAGCTGATCAAATTAGAGAACTTAAAGATAAAACTGGTGCTCCTGTGATGCGGGCAAAACAGGTTTTGGAAGAATATAAAGGGGACTTTACGAAAGCAGAGGAGATTCTAAAGAAAGAAGGTTTTGAGAAAGTTGAAAAACGTTCGGGTCGCGCTACAAGTGCAGGAATTATTGCATCCTACACCCATCATAATCAGAAAGTAGTCGGAGTAGTGGAGTTATTATGCGAAACCGACTTTGTTGCCAAAAATGAACTTTTTCAAGATCTAGGCAAAAATTTGGCCATGCAAGTTGCTTCAATGGGAGAAAAAAGCTTTGAAAATCAGGAATTTATAAAAGATCCAGACAAAAAGGTTGGCGACTTGGTAAAAGAAGTAATTGCAAAGACTGGAGAGAACGCTCGTATCGGTAGAGTTTTTCGTATACAATTAGGAGAGTAATGAACGAGGACGATATAAGAAAGAAAATGCAACAGGTCCTAGGTCTTGTTACGGGTGATATTTCTTCAATCAGAACCGGTAGGGCCACACCCGCCCTTGTCGAAGATCTTTCGGTTGCGGTTTACGGTGGGCAACAGAAATTAAAGATTCAGGAATTGTCAACGATTTCGACTCCCGATAGTCAATCACTAGTTATCGAGCCGTGGGATAAATCAATAATTGGCGAGATTAGACAGGGAATATTAGCCGCTAACATAGGTCTTAATCCTTCCATTGACGGCGTGGTTATTAGAATCAGTTTGCCGCCTTTGACTTCTGAAGATAGGGAAAGATACGTAAAGCTTCTTCGTGCAAAGCTTGAAAATGGTCGGATTATGATTAGGCAAATTCGAGGCGATAAAATGAAAGATATTAAGGAGGCTTTTGAGAAAAAGGAAGTAACTGAAGATGAAAAGTTTCAACAAGAAAAGCGTCTCCAAGAAATAACCGATGAGTATGTCGAGAAAATAGGCGAGATAGGGAAAGCCAAAGAGCAAGAACTACTTCAGATGTAAAAATATTTTCCATTTACTGATTTTCCATCTACCATTTTATTAATGGACAA
>CAYSZS010000041.1:0-4717 GCA_964435575.1 uncultured Gammaproteobacteria bacterium
TCCTTACTTCTTTTATATTCATAATCAAATCGGGTGGAGGATTGGTAAGGTTTCAGACTACGAGCATACTCAAAGCAGTCGAATTTGAAAAAACTTTCAATCCCGTATCCCTTATTTACCAGTTGTATATTTTAGGAAAAAACATTATTGGAAGATACCTTGCATATTTTTCTCCCATAAATCTTTTTGTTAGGGGTACAAACGAACCCAATCAGCAAATCCCGGGTTTTGGACCTTTTCACACTATTGAGTTTATTTTCTTCCTAGCAGGCGTAGTTTATCTTGCAAAAAATAATTTCAAACCCAGGTTTTTTACATTCTTAATTCTTTTAGCCCCACTCCCTGCAATTATCACTTGGAATTGGTTCTTACCAACCAGAGTTCTATTGATTTTTTCGATGTATTCTATACTTATCGGACTGGGGGCGTACAACACCATTGGCCTTCTTAGAAAAAAAGGGAAAATCATTCAATTTACAGGCATTACAATCTTTTCAATCATTCTTCTTAATAATCTCGGGAACCTTGCAACAACTCTTTTTTTATATCTACCTTACAGCCAAAAAGGTAATTGGCAATACGGCTTTAGAGAAATAATGGCAAATGTTACTCCCATCCAAGAAAATTACGATCAAATAATTTTTGAAACCGGACATGCACAACCCCACATTTTCGTCCTATTTTACGGCAAATATTCTCCAGAACGTTACCATAAAGATTTGGGCTCACCCGACGCTGTTGAAAAACCAAGAAAAAACTTCAATTTCGGTAACTACGTCTTTAGAAAAATTTATTGGCCGGAGGATAGAAATCTCAAAAAAACTCTCTTCATAGGAAGTGAATATAACCTTCCCGAGAAAGACGTTGCAACAGCTAAGAATGCAAAAATACTTAAGGATATTTACGACAAAAACGGGGATTTTATGGGACGAATAGTTGAAACTAAATGATTAACCAGCCAGTTATTGTTAATAAAAATAACCAACTAACAAAAAAGGGAATGTTATTTATATATCTTTTCCCCCAAGCATTCACCCACTCACCGATAATTTCCTTTTTATTGATACTTCGGTAATATGCTCTGAAAGATGGTCCATTTATATCCGTATTAATAAGAATGGGGTTTTGGTAATCATTTGAAATTATTTCTACGTCCAAATTTTTATCTTTAGAGTTGGTTATTGGCTCGAACTGAAATTTTACATCACTTGGGTCACCTACATTATATCCGGAAAAATTTATTTCTCTAATATTATTGCCATCCGAATAAATTCTCAGACTAAATTCACTTTTATTGATTAAACCGGGATTCTTAAGAGGAATTATTAGAATATTTATATTATCGTGAATTGGAGTAAATCTAAATTTAAAAGGTTTATCAACTTTTACAAACCTTTCCCCAAAATATTGAGTATCCAGCCTATTTCTGACAAGAAAAACTGTTACAAAAAGGCTCGTAATTATAAAAAGACAAATTACTGACGCAACAAAAATGAGAAGTCTTTTCATTATTCGTTCTCCTTGAAACTTTTTGAAACTAAATAAACTCCGCTTGCCAACATAATCGTATGAAAGATACTCTGAAGTAAAAGTGGGTCAAAGAATCTATGCAGTAGTTCCGAAAGCGTTGGTAAAAACAAAATTCCGGGGTCAATTGGCGAGAGGATCCCCCAGCTTAAAAATTTATCGTCAAAGAGAAGAATGTTTCCAAGCCAGCCTAAAAACAGTAAAGTTAAAGCTATCCACACACTGGAATCTTTGGCATTATAAATAAATGAAATTATTAAAAAGGGTAAAAACCATAACGCCCATTGCGGATGAAAATGAACTGATGTAACGGTTACAAAAAAAACTGCGAGAAAGAAATTGGAAAGCTGGTTTATATTTTCTATCCTTTTTGATACCGCAAATAAAAACAATATTATTAAAAGTGCAGGAACAATTAGTATATTTTCTCCAAAACCAAGGTACAATTTTAGTTCAAAAAGGCGTTGGGACAATCCGGAGACAAAAGTTGATGAGTAAAAGGCAGGTGTTGTAATAAAAGGGAGAATAAATAGTAGATATGTACCAAATCCCAAAGCAAAAGACAGAAGTTTCTTACTCCAGGTCTTTCCCGAATAAATCGCTAAGAAAGGTAATACTAAGAGTGGATAAGTCTTAAATGCAGCTCCTAATCCCAAAAGAACCGTTGCATAAATTGATTTTTTCTTCGCTAAAAAAAGTGCCAAAACCGTGAGTAGAACCGCAAAACTGTCAATCTGACCCATAAATCCTACTGTGTATAAACTGATTGGATTAAAAAACCACAAAGAAAGTGCAATCTTCTGCTTTTTTTCTCCATCAATAAATTTCATCATTACAAACGCTGTTATAAAATGGGCGATGATAACCGGAAGTTTAAGTACAAAAAGGTATTGAAATATATGAGTTACTCCTACTGCATCATTTCCCATTCCTAACCAGTCAACAAATCCTGAACCTGCTATCATCTTTACCGGGATAAATAATAATCCAAAAGTAAAAAAGGCGAGTGGAGGATATACAAAAGGTCCTAAAAATGCCTTTCCGGGGTTAGCAGCAAAAAAAGAATAAATATTAAAAATCCCCTGGCTTAAAAACTGTGACTGGTAAAAAATCGTTTTTATATCCGGATGATATGTGAAAGGTGCAAGAAAAAGATATGTAAAAGCTGCCAATACAAAAATTTGTTTCTTAGTCATTTATTAATATTTTACAACTTTAATAAGAAGAAGACGAGAAAGATTATGTAAAGTAAGTCAATTTTTCAAAATGTTATCAAAGAATTGATTTAATTTCCTGCAGGATTCTTTATAATTTGATGAATCATAATAAAAAGTTTGCCAACCCAATATCTTTGCAGCATCAATATTTTTCTGACTATTATCAACAAATAAAATTTCTTCGTTATCCACTCCGCATTGCTTCTGTGCAAGTTCATATATTTTTGGATTGGGCTTTTGCAAACCCACTCTCGTGGAATCAATAATTACATCCCATTCAATAGGAGGAAGTAAACGTTTATTTTTAATATCGTCCAACATCCCTATATACATATTAGTAAGAAGACCTATACCGCAAGTCTTTTTAATCCTTTTCAGAATCGGCCAAAGTGAGTGGTTTTCCTCGAAATGTTCAATAAAATATTTAAACATTGAAAAACCAGGGGGGAAATTTATTCCAAACTTTTTAGCAAAAATGGGAATAAGAGTATCAACGTGTCGTGTCAAATTTAACTCCTCTTTCTCGTATTCATCATAAAGTTGGTCAAATTCTTTATTATCTTTCTCCTTTACACTTATTAATTTCTTAAAGACTTGCCATTTTTTAGTCCCGCTAAAATCTTTGATTGCAACTCCCCCGACATCAAAATACACAAACTTAATCATTTTTCTACCTCCTCAATTTTATACATATCCCCTTCAACTCGAACGTATTGATAGTTTGTTAAAAGAATTATTTTATCGTTTGTGGTATAAGCGTGTTTTAATCGAAAGTTGAAATAGACACTCTCAAAATCTTTTTTACCCCAATGAGGAAAAATAATAAAATCCACCAATCCCAGTCCTTTATATCCTTTTAGGTTAGATGCTTTTTTTACATCATCGGGTGTATAGACCGAATAAACATTAGTAGCAGCAATTTCTGAACCCGCTGAAATACCAAAATATATTTTCCCATCCAAAACAAAATCTCTGATAACTTCTATACAATTACTCTCCTGTATTTTTTCAAGGAGATATAAAGTATTACCGCCGGAAAAACAAATTACATTAAACTTATTCAAGTCATTTTTTATCTGTTGTTCATTCTTACCTGTAATCGTGTAATCAACAACTTTAAAACCCACTTCAACTAAAGCATCTCTATCATCTTTCATCCATTGCTTATTTCCGCCTTCAACTTCCGATGCGGTAGTTATAAAAACTAAGCTCATATCCCTGTGGTCCTTAATGTGTTTGACCGAATCTTTAATTACTCTTCTTAGACTTGATGTTAAAAATAATCTTTTCATTTTATTTAATATACACTACGTCACAATTTCTTCTTCTCAAAATCCGAAGGGGTTAGGGCGATTTGCTTTCAACAACATAAAATGCTTCTTCCCCGTTTAGATAATAAAATTTCGAAAGGACGGAAGCATTATTGGGAAATTCTTCTGGGGTACCTACTATCAAAGCATTTTCCTTTTTGAGGCTTCCTAGATCAATGCTCCCGAAAGTATACTTACCCAAACTATACTGACTTATTTGATCAAGATACTGCTGTCCTTCCTCTTCATACTTTAACCATTTAATCGATTCTAACTGAAGATCTTTCGGGTTCCATTTTTTATAAAAAGCGACCCATACGTGAGGCACCGACATAGTTCTACTCATAAAAATTTTGTCATACTTGTCTTCAATCCCCGAAACATAATTTACCAGTTCCCCCCTTCCATACTGCATCGATTCCGAAGCATGAATGGGGGCGTGGAAAAGGTAATCCTCTAAAAAAAATGCTAAGGATGTAAATAGTATCCCTAAAAAAAATATCTTTAAAGCCAAACTAAAATATTTATTCCTAAAAGAATTCTCTAAAAACAAAAGGAGAAAACTAAATCCGTAAGCAGAGGCAATTTGAATGGCGGGCATCATTACAGCAGCTCTTGTTGCCGAAAAACCGGTTGCCTTGCTTATTGCAGCCGGGATCGGAG
>CAYSZS010000042.1:0-4662 GCA_964435575.1 uncultured Gammaproteobacteria bacterium
TAAACTTTCTTCAAAAATTTTCGTGCGTATTTGCCGAGTACCGGCACTTCCCATTCTTCCCCCTGCCAAGCTTTATAAATTAGTAACAACCAGAGTACGAATCCCAGAATTGAAATTAATGGAACCATTGGCAAAAGTACTATTGTCAGTCCAAAGACCCACTGAAGAACAAAGAGAACAACAAAGACGACAATTGATTGCATTGCGTGGAAACGAACAAACGGGTCATTTTCCAAAACATAAAAAATAACCCCTGTAACAGGTCCCAAAACATATGATAAGGCTCCTGCCGTATTTTTAGGAAGTCCAGTACCTTTTTTCTCTTCGGTCATAATTTATCACCTCCTCGCATTCCTTAATAATTAAAATATTGCATGCGACCCGCCGAGCAATCTTGGCACGAGGCGTGTTCGAACAGAACCTAAAAGCCGAGTGCGAAGATAAGGCGGGTTCATCTATCTAATCTTTTCAGAAAAGAGCTTGTTGGTCAAGTACTTTTAGCAGAAAATCCTAAAATTATCCAAAAGACTACCTCTTCAGCTATAGAGATTACATTAGTCTGCGAGTGAATAACATAAAGAAGAAACGAAACTAAAAATGCTCTTGAGATGGGAGTATTATTAGTCCAAAGATTCATAAGAATTCTAACAATCAGCGCTAGATATAAAGTAAACCCCACAATCCCACTCGTTACCAACACCTCTAAAAACGTTGAATGAGCTTTGTCTACATAAACATCATCTTTTATTGCTATCGGCCAATCAACGGATTCAAAAGCATAATCAAAATTTGCCCAGCCCCAACCTAAAAATGGTCTTTCCCTAAATGCCAGAATACCTTTTGTAAATATTCTTTGCCTTCCCTCTGCTATCAATCTATCGGGAACGGCCTCTTTTTGCTTCTGTGCTTTAAAAAACAACCCTAACGACAATAAAGCTAGAATTATTAAAGAAATAAATAATATTTTTCGCTTTGTTTTGTTTAAGACAAAAGAAATTAAGAAAAAAGTTAAAATTCCAAAAGCGCCTGCCCAGGCAAAAGTTAAAAGAATGGCTATCATTTGCATACCAATTACAATAAGCCAAAACTTTTTTGTACTTTGTTTCGAGGTCGTTTTCCATAGAAAATAAAGTAAAGGCAAGGTTACCAAAAGATATCCCGCTAAAAAATTCGGGTTCCCGAAAGAGGTAGCTATAGCACCATCCCAGTTGTAAACACTCTGGTTTTTAAGAAAATAAAGGCTGAGGGAATCATATACTGCCCAAGCACTTATTCCTGCCGCTGCAAGTGAAATAGAATAAACTACCGATACAAACCAAGTCTTACGAATAAAAAGCGCTACTACAAAAGAAAGTGCGACTAGGTGGGCCAAGGTTACAAGACCGTCTCCCCTGTACAGATTACCGCCTACACTTTTGAGAACATCCGGCCCTAAGACTGAAGCAATAATAGTTACTGCAAAGAAAATAATGGCCAAAAATATTAAAAGCTTATCAATTCTTTCCTTTTTAAGATAAGGAAAAAGTAGTATTATGCCCGTCAATGCCACCAACTCAATCCAGCGTTGAATAAAAAAAACTCTGGGAATCTCAAAAGGAATCGAGGCGGGTAACCAATAAACGAACGGGTAAATCAGTAACCCTAACAGAAAAAACGTTATGAAAATATATTGCTTGACAAGCATGACTATGTCTAATATAATCCGATAGTTTATTATTCTAGGATACTTTTATATCGACTCTAGTGAAAGCGAATATGAACAAGTTTGGTTCATTTAAGAAAAAGCTTACAGGAAGGCTTACAAAAAGCCAAGCCATTGTTTTGGTTTTAATAATTACACTACTTTTATCTTTCCCTTCGGCAACTTTTGCAAAAAAAGTATACAGCTCTACTCTAAATCAACTTCCGGTAACACCGCCTGTTAAACCATCTTTGCCCACGCCACCAAAACGCCCCGTTACACCTCCGGTTAGGCCTATACCACCCAAAAGTCCGGTTACGCCTCCTATTCCTTTTCCTTTTAAAACACCTTCCCCATTTCAAAGGTAATACCCTTTAGAGAACGGTACTTGAATTATAGATAAAGAGGGGTTAATAATTATATAAGTACATTCATTGATAATGGATAATCCTCAATTGGAAGTTCAGTCAAAAACGGCTCTTAAGGAAAAGCTAAGAGAAAATTTCAATATAATTAAGCGTTTAAAAGGTCCACAGAAAATGTCTCTTGGTTTCCTTGTACTTCTTCTCCTCCTTTTACCTCTTTGGGTTACTCTTCCCTTCAATAGAATAAACTCAAGATCATCAAGAGCAGATACACCCGCAACTCCTCCGACAGTAGGATTCGGGCAAGCGTTATTATTTACAAACAATCCCGCAGGCGCGGAGTCGTTTGTCCAAATACCACCTTCTGAATTTTTAGAATTTCCTCAAGATTTTCAGACAATAGAAATGTGGTTTATGATAGATTCCTTAAGTACCTGGCCAAATAGCCAAGGGTTGATCCGACAAAATAGCGTCGATAATACACGTTTAACTTGGTCTATATCAATTGATCCCAGGGGTTATATCAGATATTTCACAAATTCAGGAAGCGTAAATGAACTCGCGAGCACTTCGATTGTTTCGGTAGGAACCTGGAACCACCTCGCAATTTCCAAATTCAATGGCGTTATTGCAATGTATCTTAACGGCGCCCTGGAAACTTCTGGAGAATTTGTTGAGACAATACCTATCTGGCAATCTTATACAGGGATTGGGGGAGGGATAACTTCCGATTCATCAAACTCATTAAACCTGAACGGGAAAATAGACGAAGTCCGAATATCAAACATCGCTAGATACGAATCTGATTTCAATCCTCGCTATTACCCCTTCGCTAACGATAGTAGCACAATGGCACTATACCATTTTGACAATAACTTTACTGATGAAGCGAATGGAAATAATGGCAATCCTGTAGGAATCGTCCAATTTGTCACAAGCACAATACCGTTCCTACCACCCAATACTCCAACCCCAATACCGCTTATTCTACTAAATTCTGCCAGTGGAGAAAATTGCAATACTATCTGTGCAAATAATAACCTGTCTTGCCTAGGTGTAGGTACAAATCCCGATGTCGCAAACGAACAATCCTGGAAATTTTCCAGAGGATCATGCACAGAAATCCCAGCATCATGCACAACAATTATGAAAAAGGGAGCAAACAAGTATTGCTCGACTTACAAAGTTCCTTGGACCTACTGCAAATGTAACTAAACCTTAGAATAAAGATTCCTGAAGCTTGTGGTTATTAGTAATTTTCTCTTCCTGCCTCCATATTGTTACTTTTCCAAATATTCCATCATATCCCGGTTCGATATGAATATCTCCGATACGAACTTTACCTATAGCCTCGCCGATTTTTTCACCTGCCACTTTTCTAATATCCTCGATAGGAGTTTTAAGAAGCACTCTAAATTCGCTTCCTAATTGATTAATTAAAAGTTCATACGTATTTTCTACTTTTTGAGAATTGACTCCTAAACCCAAGCTTTCTGATATGATTTCCAGAAGAGGAACCATCATTATATAAGGAATCCTTTTTCCAACCTTATCTCTAATGAAACGTACGCCATATTTATCTACGGTAGATTCCGTCTCTATATCAAGTGACGCCAAAGTCTCAACACGACTTGCTACTCCCAAAGTCAACGGCCTACCACAAACCGGACATGTCATGCCCATTTTCCTGGCGTCTTTGGGAGAATAAACCACATTACATTTTCTGTGACCTGTGTAGTGATATTTGCCTTCCTCTGGGTAAAACTCTATGGTATATGAAATGTGAGGTTTGATGTCGGAAGATTGATTACGAAGTTTGAACTTAGACGATTGAATTCCGACTTCCAGTTTCGATATTAGAACCTCGTCATCTAACTTCCGACTTCCAATTTCTGACTTCGGCCACAGGGCTTTCCAGACATTCTCATAACTTATCTTTTCTAACTCAAACACTGTCGCTTCGCGACCAAGCTTCTGTGGTGAGTGTGCGTCTCCGAAGGAAACAATTTGTTTTTCCTCCAGTTCCTCTATTTTCCAATTCATCAAAGGGTCGCTCGAGAGCCCCGTTTCAACAGCTGGAATATATTTTTTCAGATCTCCGAAAGCTTCATGTAAACTATCGTAACCGCTCATATGGCCATAAAATCCAAACCAGGGCGTCCAAACGTGGGCCGGAATAAGAATGGTCCTTTTATCAACCGAAAGGGCCGTTTCGGCAATTTGTGCTAATGTTAACCCTACTATTGGACGACCATCGGAAAAAAGATTTGCTCCCATAGTTGTAAGTTCGTTATTAAATTTCTTTACTGATTCAAAACTCGGAAGATATACCATAATGTGAACACGTCTCCCTTTACCCTCATGCGTGTACATGCAGGAAATCTCACTCGTGAGAAGAAAATACGGCTCACTCGATTTTCCATCTCTCAACTTATAGACACCGTTTCCGGCTTCTTCTAAATTCGCCTCAAGTTCTCTAAGCCACATGGGGTGCGTAAAATCACCCGTCCCGACTAAACTAATACCTTTTTTGGCAGCCCATTCGGAAATTGTCGGAACATTCATTGAGGAAGAAACAGCTCGAGCGTATTTCGAGTGAACCTCAAGATCAGCTAT
>CAYSZS010000043.1:0-4652 GCA_964435575.1 uncultured Gammaproteobacteria bacterium
AAACATCTGTCTCCCCATCAAAGGAGGAACATTACTATTCTCTAAGAATCCAGCAGGAATTAATCTCTCCCAATTTCCAAGTCTTACTTTTAATTTTTTGTAAAGATAAACTTTCCCTGAACCACCTATTCCCCTTGTTTCCAAAGACTTTAATTTATTAACACCAATTCCAAATTGCTCGGCAAGGTAAAAGGGAAGAAGTGTATAGTCAGCTCCTGTGTCGACAATCATCCATATGGTTTCCCAACTTTCGTACCTTTCTGACCAAATTAAAACCTTTGCCCAGGGTCTATATATATATCCGAAAGTTTTTGAGGACTCTTTTCTGAAGTTGAAACTCAAAGCCATAATATCAATGTATCCGCCTCGGGGATATACGTTATTTGTGGTGACTCCTCAGGATATTTTTTATGAATTTCCTCCAAAATTTTGCCAGCTTTCTTACCGGTTTCAGCTGTAAAAACTTTATTTTTGACCAAAATGACATGCTTTCCTCTATAGCGAGGGTTACTCATAATAGAAAGCATATTAAGTCTTTTAGTAGGTTTCTTTCTCATGACAAATACATTGTATCATAAGAAGCAAAACTCATTTCTTCAGATGAACTTCCACCTCGTTTGAAAATTTTTTAACTTTCGGAATCATCTTAATTCACCACATTAATCGGTTTGCCTTTAATAATTGCTTTAACATTATCAAGCATTTCTCTCCCCATTCTTTCTCCGGCTTCCTTAGTATTAAAAGCTAGGTGAGGGGTAACAATCACATTTTTAAGGCTTGCTAATTTAATTACCTCGCGGGGGGCCTTTCCTACAGGCGGCGTATCCATAAAAACATCCAGTCCAGCACCTGCAATCTTTCTATCTGCTAATGCCTTATATAGAGCGTTTTGATCAACAATATCTCCTCTTGCTGTATTAATAAAATAAGCACCCTTTTTCATTAAGTTAATTCTCCTTTCATCTATTAATTTTTCAGTTCGTTCAGTTAAAGGCACGTTTAAACTGATAAAATCAGCTTTTGAAATCATCTCATCCAGCTTTTTATCAGTTGTTTTTGAATCAGCAACAGCAACCTTCATTCCAACCCCTCTTGCCAGCTCTACCACTCGTTTTCCTATATTGCCATATCCAACTTGCGCCAGTACCTTTCCAGCAAGTTCTACGCCCAAAAAGTCGTAAGGTGAATCTTTCCAATTTCCTTTTTTAACGTTCTCTTGAGCATAAAAAATACCCCTTGCAACTGCGAACATAAGAGTAATTGTGTGTTCAGCTACTGCGTGAGAATTGTGAATAGGAGAATTCACTATAACAATTTTCTTGCTTCTCGCTTCTTTAAGGGGAAAGTGTCCATATCCGGAAGTTAAAGAAACTATATATTTAAGATTTTTACAAATATCTAAGAAATTCTCCGGTAAGTATATCCATTTAACAATTAATATTTCAGCATCTTTAATTCTTTCCAGAATTTCTTTACCCCCGATGGGAAAATTATCATAAATTTTTACCTGCCCTAATTTCTTTAGCTCATCCAAAAACTTTTGTGGGATAACGTCAATTTTTTCAGGTATAACTATCTTCATACCCTATATTATATTCACTCCAGTACCGGAAAGCTATCTGACTATAATCTGCAAATTAGTAGATGTCTTTACGTGGCTTTCGGTACGGAGCTTCGCTTTTTCTCCATCTGCCAGTTGGTTATTTGTAGACATTTTTTCTATCACCAACTCTATGAATTGTAAGTAGATCTCCTTTTACATCAAACACCACTCTATAATCTCCAATTCTAAATCGGTACTCACCCAAACGAGAATCGGTTAAATGTTCTGCGTAGATAGTGGGGTTTGGAGAATTACAAATGTAATCAAGTTTTTCAATAATTCTGAATTGTACTTTCTGATCGAGCTTGTAGAATTGCTTTAAAGACTTTGAAGTAAACTCATACCTAAACATTTGCTAGTTCCCTTTATATCCTATCATTTTCTTTACTTCCGTAGAAGAATAACGTTTTTTATCTTTTCTTGATTCCTCGATTTCTTTGATATATTTAGGACTTGAAAGGGCATCCAAATCCTCAATTAAACTCATCCACATATTGTTAGGAATTAGTACTCCAAGAGGCTCTTGGTTACGCATAATTCGGATAAATTTCTTTTTATTTTTAGCTTTAACAAAAAGTTTAGTTATACCGGATTGAGCTTCCTGTACACTTGCAAAATCTTCTAGGGAAATTAATTGATTCATTATGACATAATTATGACAGAACTATTACAGGAGTCAAGCTGTTACGATTTCTTTGTTTGCCAATACTTAAAGTACGATAGAGGATAGTGTAACGAAGAAAAAAGGGACCAGATGAAGCCTCGCATGCCGTCGAGGAGGCCTTTATGCCTTATATAAAGAAGTAGGAAGTAGGATGTAGGAAGTAGGAAAGAGTGTTTGATCAAATTCCAATAGTTAGCACCAACATTTTTTTGTTTTAACTCTTCAGCTTTTAAATCCGTATAGCGGTTCATACGCTCAAGATATCTCTGGAGAGTCGGGGAGTCGTGATGTTCCAAGTCGTTAAATAACCAACCAACCTCTCCATCAACTTCCATGACTTCGTGGACGGATTTTCCCGGAAGTCGGGCTTTGCCCCGTTTAATTAAGCGAATCACCCCGTCCGGATACACTCCCGCATGAATTAGGGGCTTACCCAAAAAGAAATTTCTTCTGGGTACAAAAAATGCAACCAATTCCCCCGTATCTTTTCCAAGATGACCATCCCTTTTTTCTATCAATTTTTGATGTCTTAGGAAAAATCCATAAAGTTCTGGTTTTTCCTTACATTTCTTTTTAAACTGGTCTTTGATTATGTCATTATTCTCAAATTTTACAACCTCTATTATTTCTTCGGCCAGTTCGGGAGTGATTCTTTCATCCGCATCAAGTTGTAAAATCCAGTTACCGGTTGCAAAATCAATCGCCTTCTGTTTTGTTACATGGAAAATAGGTTCATGCTTAACCTTGTAAACCTTAGCTCCGAACTTTTTCGCAATCTCAACTGTTTTGTCTGTCGAACTTTCATCGACAACCACAATCTCATCAGAAATTGATTTTACGCTTTCTAGGCAATCGGCAATATTTACTTCTTCGTTTCTGGTGGCTAAAACAACGCTTAGCTTTTGTGGATGGTGAATGGTGGATAGTGGATAGTGTTTTTTCATTTATTTTTAAGAGAATTAATCATAGCTGTAATTTTTCTTATAAGAATATTGTATTCATTTCTTAACTCTCCATAATCCTTTTCGGAAATATAATTTAAATCACGTGATAAAATAAGAAAATATATTACTTCCCCACAGGAACCTCTGGCATGATAAAGAAATTGAATTAATTCCTTAGTTGTATTTCTATAATACCCCTCAACAATATTAGCGGGAATAGATATGGCTGCTCGCCTTAGTTGTGAAATTAATCCAAATAGCTCATTTCGAGGATACTTACCAGTTATTTTATAGATAATCAACGAAAGCTTATGACCTAATTGCCATATCTCTAGATCTTCAAAAGTTTTTATTTTTTTTCTCACCATACACTAATCACTATTCACCTAACACAAGCCGTGCAACGGCTTCGCCGTTCTCCACTGCATAATTCGTTCCGCGATCCCACGGATAAACCTGTTGAATATTGCAAAGATAAAGTCCTTTAATCGGTGTTTCAAAAGGAGGAATTCTATCTGAATAATTAAGAGGGATTATCGGCTGGGCAAACGGCGCTTTAAAAAGATTTATATTATTAACCCAGGATTTATCAAACTTAGGATTAATAGTCTTTAAGAAGGGATAAAATTCCCTGTAAAGATCGATTGCTTCTTTTTTATAAAAGGTATGATCGTGGGGAAGGTAATTACCAACGTAGAGGAGGTGTTCATTGTTGTAGTATTTCTTATCCATGAAGTTGGTATGTTCAACAACCGCTAAAAAAGGAAAATGCTTTGCATTAACATTTAACCAATATGTTCCGTCTTCCAAAAATTGTTTCGACAAGGATAAGACTAAATTAACCGCGCCAACGGACTTTAAATCTAGAAGGTTATCTATGTAATTTTGAGGAAGTCCTTCAGTAATTTTTACAAAGGGAAAGGTTGGAAGGGTGCAAATGACTTTGTCGAAATCACTCTCGAATTTAGAAGTTTTTACAATAATTTTTCCGCCTTTCTTAAAGATTTTTTCTATCTTAGTATTGTAAAAAATCTTTCCTCCGTTTTTTTTGACAGCGTCATTAAGAAACACGGCAAAGTTAAGAAACCCACCTTCGGGATAACCTAACGAGGCGCTTCTTTTTTTAATTCTCGCCCAAAACCAAGAAGCAGGAATCTCATTTGCGAAATTACCAAACTTTTTCTCAAAAAGCGGTTGCCATAAAATATTCCAAGAGGCGCGTCCAGTGTATTTTTTTAAAAAATCTTCTGCAGGATACGCCTCCAATTGTTTCCAGAAAGGAGTCAACCTTAGGTAAGAAAGAACCAAACCTGTTCTTAATTTATCGACTAAGGACAATTTTGGAAAAAATAGTAAGTTTAAAGGAGAATCAAGTTGATAAACTTTGCCGTCAATAAAGGTAGAAGTTTTTGGGCGTGTAAATATTACATTATGTCCGATT
>CAYSZS010000044.1:0-4136 GCA_964435575.1 uncultured Gammaproteobacteria bacterium
CAGCGATCTCAAGCGGGTAGCCCTTCTGCGGCATCGTGGTTCAACACAAGCCGCCGAGAGATTCTCCATAGAGGCCGAAAAAAGGGCACGCGAAATTGACGCACAATCGACCCAACCCTATATCAAAAAAATTCTCAAAGATATTTCCAAAGCCACAACAGATAGTGACACGGCCCTTATGTACAGCACTCTCCTGCAAAATTATTCTCTCCGTCACTACTCCTCCGCCAGCTCGTAGTAAAATTGAGGGGTGAAAAAATATCTGACACTCTTCTCTCAACGCCTATCCGAATACTCCACATACAGAATGCGGCTTTTTATTACTATTCTTCAGGGTTTCATCACCCCCCTCTTTCTTCTTCTGGTTTTATCCAGAGCTACTCCTCTGGGAGGAACGTCGACATCCGGACTTATTCCCTATTTTTTGCTGGTAGGACTTATTTATCCATTGACCAGATCGCGGGTAAACGAATTTATTGAAGAACAAGCCACATCCGGAGATATAAACAATTTTTTAGCCAAACCGATATCACTTTATAAATATATACTGGTCGACGATTTATCTTTGAAGATTCTCAACCTATTTACTCTCGCCCCTTTTATTTTCATCGCCTGCATTTTTCTTCTTCGGGGAAATTCATTAAATTATAATCTTGCTGTTTTAGGCATTTCTCTAACTACTACAGCTATTTCCTTTTTAGTATCTTTCAATTTTAGTTATCTAATAGGGCTTTTTTCGTTTTGGTTCGATGAATTTTGGGCTATTAACAATGTCAAGCTGGTAGTAGTTACCTTTCTGGGGGGAGTTGTTCTTCCATATTCTTTCTTTCCCGACTGGTCAATCCGGCTTCTTAAATATTCGCCTTTTCCATACATGCTCACTTGGCCGGTGCGAGTCCTTCGTGGCCAATTTGAACCTCTCGAAATTATTATCTCACTTTTTTGGTACGTGGCTTTAGGGTTATGTATAAAAGTATTGCAAAAGTTAGCTATATCAAAATATTCACACACTGCCAGCTAGTATGTTCACTCAACTTAAAAAATATTCCCAGATTTTTTTGGCTATTCAATCCGCGGGAATTGCCAAAGACATTCAATTAAGAGGAAACTTTACCTTAACTTTAATTGGGTCACTTTGTTATTTTTATTTACATCTTATATCTTTCAAGTTGATCATCAGCCGCTTTCGTTTTCCGGGATGGGAAACAGGACAGCTATGGATTCTTCTATTTACATTCGAGATCTTTACCTACTTAGCCTTTTTCTTTTTCTGGCGGGGTCTGCAACATACCCCCAGAGAAATTGGCACCGGAACTTTTGATGTCCTTTTATCCAAACCTTTCAGTTCTCGGTTTATGGCCTTTTTCCGAAATGGATCACTTCACAATTTAGTCAGCGCCATTTTTGGAGCGGTTTATTTGGTTTTCGCATTATTCCAATATCAAATACACACCACTCTCCTTGGAATAGTTCTTTACATTCTAGGGCTTATAGTCAGTTTGTGGGTATTTCATTGTATATCAGTACTCTTTGTCAGTCTCAATTTTAAATACGGATACCTACCTGGTACTTCAGGCATAGCCTTTGAAATTCAGGAAATATACAAATATCCTGCCACCATCTTTAATTCGTCTGGTCTATTAATTCACTTACTTGTTATTCCTTTGTCACTTCTAACCACTATTCCGGCAGCCAGTCTTCTTCTCAAACCAATCTCTATCCCTTTACTGGCGACTTATCTATCCTCGTTGGTAGTTCTTTCTATTTGGTCTCAACATTCGTGGTCATCCGCCCTCCGTCACTACTCCTCCGCCAGCTCTTAAATAATATCCTCTTTCCTGATTCCGCTTTCTCTTAAAATCGCCAAAAAGGTCCCTTTAGGAATTTCTTTCAAATGAAAAGGCACATTCGCCCGGCTACCGGTTTTTGGATCCTTGTAAATCATATGGCTACCTGTCGTTCTTTGGTGTACAAATCCCAATTTTTCTATTCTTTTGATTAACTCTTTTGGCTTAACGGCAGGAAGTTTCATTACACTGCAGCAAAGTTCGAGGCACGAAAACCAATCACCGACACTACGCTCTTTTCATCGGTGGGAATTTCTTCACCATCTTCTTTCAAGCATTCCATGAACCCCCCAATAGCATCAATCGCCATTTCCCTGGCCTCATCCAGAGTTTTTCCATACGTAACACATCCTCTCAAAGTGGGTACAATCACAGTGTATCCTCCCTCTGATTCAGGTTGAAAAACAACATTATATTTCAGAATTTTCTCCTGTATATTTTTTGCCATGTCTCCATTATACACCTCAGTCACTACTCCTCCGCCAGCTCGTGATTCACTTTCTAATCCCCACCTAACTGCTTGTACAGAGGTTTATGAACTGGAACTAGAGTAACTTTTTATAGCTTTATTCCAAAAAAGTCTAGTGAGAAAAAATAACAGAAACACTACGAGAACATACACAAAAAACATTTGGTACGGTTTCTTACCTAATAAAAAGTCTACTGGAACGCTAGCCATTAGAGTTATTGGAATAATAAGGTTAAATATGGCACCAATAGACCCTTTGTAAAGTGCCGAAGGATATTGGCCAAACGACTGAATGGAATCCCACAAGCTCTCTGTAACTTGTAGTTCTGGGAACAAAAATAAGAAAGTACTAAAAAATAAAAAGGTAAGATAAAAAACGAAGACCCCCATAATTACGAAAAATATATACGACAATATATTAATAGCTCCCAGAAAGTGATATTCGTGAGATAAACCGTACATAACAATAAAAAGTGCTATAAAAAAAGGTGCAATATTTCCAAAATTAAACTTTCCAAGAGTAGCAAAAACCTGTGTATCAATCGGCTTAGTCAAAGCAACATCAAACGATTCCTGTGATCCTCCTCTAATCAACCCCTTTATCTCGGCCAGCCTATTGTAGAAAATTAGATGCCCAATAGTTTGGACAATTGTGAAGGTTCCAAATAAGACGTAAGCCTCATATTTTGTATAACCCACAAAATTGCTGGTTTGTGAATATATTGATTCCAAGAAAACTATTTGAATTAAAGAATAAAGTGGAATCGTTATCACTACTATCCAAAATGAGGTAGGGTAAGCGAGTGTCTTTTTAAGTTCAAGAATGAAAGACATTTTTAGATAAGTAATTATATTAGTCATATTCCGACAGCCTCATATTTTTTAATTCCCAATTTCCAGACTAATTTATAAACCCCAAGTAGGAAAAACATATACAAAAGTTGGACCCCCACATCTAAAAGCGGGTTAGAGGTTTTTGATAAGAGAATGCTTACTGGCACATAAAACATGTATTTAAACGGTAAAACATTAGATAGAAAGAAGACTGAAGCTGGTAGTAATGCCAATGGTACATATCTTCCTCCAAATAATGATTGCAAAATATCATTGACATGTGCAACTGGCCATATTTCAGTAACCCAAAAAGCGCTTATTCCTACCAAGGCTTCAATAAGAGCAAAATTTATACCTCCTAAAATAAGCGATATAATTAACAACACAACCTGTTCGATAGATAGATTTATGTGAATAATACTTCTGAACAAATAGAGGATAATAAAAGTTGCCGGAGCTGAAACAATAATTGATAAAACTTTCCAGGCTTGCTCTTGAATGCCTTGTCCTAAAACAACGTCGTAAGGTTTAATAAGAGTAGTGTTAATTGTTCCATTTTTAATGCCGTTTCCAACAGTTCTCCCAAAAGTACCTCCTACAATATACCAACCTACCGTGATGAATAGATAATAAACAATAAAATCCCCTCTAGTAAACCCATTTATACTTTGTCGCTGGCCTAAAATGGCAAACCACACAAGAACTAGTGCTATTGAAGGAATTGAACCGACCAAAAACCATCCGATTACATTTGCTCGCGATATAAACTCAGACTGCAGGGCTAAAAGGAAAGTTCTTAAATATTTCATAATTCGATTTTACGACTTCCAAGAGACTACCACCACTCGTTAGCCACTACTCCTCCGCCAGTTCTTGATATAATCGACCTATGTCTAGTATTATATCTGTCAATAAGCTTAAAAAATATTACAAGGTTCACCAGAAAGAGCCGGGACTTTCAGGGTCGATAAAATCTCTTTTTAAAC
>CAYSZS010000045.1:0-4058 GCA_964435575.1 uncultured Gammaproteobacteria bacterium
CTACTTTCCTCAGTTCCTCATTTCTTAATTTCTTAAAAATTTTCCTCGGAGCCAGGTAAACTACGTGAATTTTCTCTGCCGAAATTCCCAAAAATCTGACTATATCTTTTTTCGAGGTTTCGGAAATGGTAATGACAGCATCAATATTTTTCAAACGAGATTTCTGTCTTAGAAGATTAAGTCGACCACGAAATCCGGGGGGATACTGTTTCGGGTAAACAAGATGGATAAGATCCTGAATCGTAACAACTACCTTTTTCCCATACTTTTGGGGAGGAAGAGTAAGAGCATATGGAAAGAAATAAGGATAATGTACGATGTCATATTTTCCATTTTCCAATTTCCATTTTCCATTTTCGCTCTGAAAGTCAAAGACTTCCAATTTAATATCTTCGTCTCTTAATCTCTTTACCCCTTCTATCTGTTCCCTCACCATCTTTCCAATTCCACGTACTGCATGTCCACCTGATAATGGTCCTGAATCGATTGCTATCTTCATTGAAGTAATTATAACTTTCCTAACTCCTAACTACCAACTTTGCCTCGCCGTAGTATTAACGAAGACGGGTCACTGAACACTATATTTCGTTCCTTCTTCTATCGGAATTTGGTCTTCCGGGGTCCAGGCGGGTTCGGAAGTCACTTTTACCCAAGTTTCATCTCCTTTTGCCATATGATATTCTTCCGGTCCAATTATAAGTTTCTGTCCAGGTGAAAGAAAATGAGTTTTTCCTCCCTTTGTTAATTCCAATGTACCTTTTATAACCTCGTAAGTTTCTTTAGCAAGTCTATGATAATGTTTGATATTACTATCCAGAACAGCAACTGCGACGCTTCTTTGGGGATCAAGACTTGCCGGTTCAACCTCGCAAACAATCTCCGTAGGATTCTCAGGAGTATTAATAATAATATTCTTCCCCGGATACTTTTTTTTCAGTTCCTCAACGACCTTCTGCACGTTCATATCTTCATAAATCTGAAAAACTTACTAGCTCAAAATTTTTTTTAATTTTGTCAAAAATCTCACCGTTTTCTAAAAGTGATATGAAAATGCCCCGCTCCCAATTTAACACGCTCAGATCAAAGAGCTCTTGATCAACAAATCCTGCCATAATAATAAGTTCTGCAACTCCTGGTTTTTTATTCGCATCTGCGATAAACTTATCCAACTCCGAAACTAAGTCATAACCCCATTTTCCCCAAGTCGGATAAACATAGACATTTCCTGTAGTTTTAACTCCTTCTTGTATTACATACGATTGGGCGCCGTAATTTTCAACCCATTTCCATACCGGAGTTCTAACTGGTAAATTTTCCTTCTTAGCTTTTTCAACCACAGGTATTAACACCTTCGGATCTCCTGTTTCGTTTTTACGCGATAAGATAGCGGAAGGCTTTTTACCAACGTTATTTATAAACCAATTCCACTGTGCATCAATTTCTTTCTTAACATCCGCTTCCTCAAAATAATCTAAGACTTTGAAGTCCCATGTCGCGACGTCAACCTTTTTGAAAAAACCTTTATCATCCGTAAGACTTCTCACATTCTTTGCTATAGGTTTAAAGGTTGTTAAATTTAGACATAAATCTAAAGAAAGTCTATATTTTTTAACGATTTTAATTGCTTCTAAACTTCCTGGGGTATTAGGAAGAAGAGACAACTCCGTGATTATATTGTTTCTATGATTTAAAACGTATTCGATACCGTCATTTACGCTTTTACATAGTCCGAAATCGTGAGCTGTTACTATTAGCTTTTTTTTCATAGTTCTGAATAACTAACAAATTCAAAGCCCATGGTTTTTATCCTATCTCGAAAATCAAAATCCAGAGACAAAGCCAGATCCCTAGCTCTTTCATAGGTCAATGAGCTCATTTTTAAAATCTCTTCGTCAAAATAGCCAGGATGTAACATAATCTCGGCTGTTTCATTAGCTTTTACCTCACTTAGCTCTTCCAAAAAACTTTTTTTTATCGCTTCCAAATTTGACCCTTCTACATGTGCAAAAAGATGCAAAGTAGTTTTGACAGTAGTTCTTTTGAGCATTATCTCCGCAGCATAATTTTCATTAAAACCTCCAGTCAATGCGGTTCTTGGCAATCTCATCGGTATTTTGTTCTCTTCTAAGTATGCAATCAAAAAAGATAGGAGTTTGAGATTCCCGTGAATACCATAATGGGGTATAACGTGAGTAGGCTTTGTCCCGACAATTTCAACGAATGCATCTAATTCGTCATTGGCTAGCTTTTCTATTTCGTTTGATGTTTTATGACTAAAAAGTTCAATATAATCTTTTTTCTTGAGGATTTTGCCGACACTGTTTAATCCTTTTAAAACCATGTGAATTCCAATGTCTTTTATTTTTCTTTCTTTCGCAAGCTGAACTGCATAGGAGGTTGCCGGATAGTCAATAATAAGCGACACTTCGGTAACTATTCCATCAAGGTAACTTTTGATAATCCCGTCGCTTATTGCCTTTGTCCAGCCAAAATCATCCGCCACAACAACGAGTTTCTTATCTTTCTTGCCCATGAATTGATTCTAAACCCTCAACAACTTTCTGTACATCCATTTTTTAACACATATTAATCACCATTTTGTCTTTCAACTAGCCTCATTTTAGCCATTTCAATTGCTCTCAAAAACCCTTTGTTGAATACCTTTCTATCATTAGTTAATTCCTTTCTTAAGTCGTACCAATAAAACTCGCTAAAATCATTGCCAACTTTTAAATCACCGCCTGTAACTTTACATAAATGCGTAATAACTAAGTTTCTTGAGCGAGGATCGACACCAAAATCTGAATAAACATCAATAATATCTTCTACTTCCACAACAAGTCCTGTTTCTTCCTTTGCTTTTCGGGTAGAAGCTTCCTCTATCGTCTCTTTATAAGAAAAATGACCACCTGACAAAGCCCACTCGCTCCAATAAGGAGGTTTATTTCGCTTACCCAATAAAATTTCAAAATTGTTACGATAAATTATTTGATTCACCATCGGCATTGGAGGTATATATTTAACAAGCTCCACCGTCTGTTGCTCTTTTGTAATCGTTTCCTGAAAGTACTTCTCGCAACCAAGCACAAGGCCATCGGGTAAACCACCCAGTTTAAACCATCTTACCTCTTGAGCTTCATCTGTTTTAACCAGTTTTCCTCCAATCGGATAAACTAAAAATGTAATTGCCAAATGATAGCCTCTTGGATCAAACCCAGCCTTATCCGCTTCTGTATGAATTATTCCAACAATTTTTACCTTCAAGCCAGTTTCTTCCTCAACCTCTCTGACAATCGCTTCCTCAAGGTCTTCTTTAACTCCCACATGTCCACCTGGTACGACCCAGCCACCTTTATACGGCTCCTTTCCTCTTTTAATAAGCAATACTTTTTCACCCTCCTGAATAACAGCATTAACAACAACTAATGGAGGTTTTCTTTTTATCAACTCTTTAACATGACGTTCGCTTTTTGTAGCCATATTATTAGGTACTAACACACTTTATATGTCTAAATCCAAAAGTTCATCATTTTTCATTCTTTTTACCTTCATAATTTTTTATGCACTCACTAATTTTATCGAAAACCTTATCATACACACTCGGTTTACAAATTAATACTTTATACAAACCTTCAAGATCATTTCTGCTAAAATACACAACTTTATGTCCCATCTCTTTTGCTAGAAAACTTATTGCATCAACATCATATAGTTCCAGTTTATAAGCCAACATAAAATCATAGCCGCCTCTTAACATATTGTAACCGTTAAACACATATGACCCAGTCGACATAACTGAAGATTTTGTTCCGAAGTCCATCTCCCAAATCAATTTCCGTAATTTTCTATCAGGAGTATCAACAGATAACTTAATTTTAAAACTCAGGGAATTAACAAGATTCAATTTTTTCCCTTTTTCATCAAAAACACCTTTACCCTTAAAACCATAATATATTTTATTCATTAAGGTGGGGTAAAGAATAGCAGCATAAATAGTATTGCTATTAAACTACCACCAGCACGGAGGCTGGTGGATTTTTAGGTGTCTCCACCCTTGT
>CAYSZS010000046.1:0-3873 GCA_964435575.1 uncultured Gammaproteobacteria bacterium
CATAATAATTCACAGGGTTCAAAGCATAATCTGATGTAATATGAATTAGCTTTTTATTATACTTTTTGCATACTGATTCTATACAATTTACAGCAAAAGTATTTACATTAAGGCACTTGTCTTTATTATTCTCACAATATTCGATATCTGTTATTGCCGCGCAATTTAGGATATATTTGGCAGATGTGTTTATAATAACCTTTTCTACATCATTTTTAGATGTTATATCACATTCCTTTTTCGTCAGAGATTTTGTGATCTTCGGATATAATAAGAAAAAACACCTTGCAAGTTTTGAATTTCCTCCTAATATGAGAATTTTTTCCATATATTTGAGAAATGTTAACACAAGTTATTCTAAACTTATATAAAGATGAGAAAAGGTAAATTTACTACTCGTACAAGATGCCGCTTCTGTTCGAGTAAAAGGTTAGTGAAAATCCTTGACATGGGTTTAATGCCCTTGTCGGGAGACTATCTATTGAGAAAAGATATTGGGAAAGAATATTATTACCCGTTAAGAATCTATTTTTGTAAAAAATGTTTCCTTGTTCAAATCCTAGATGTAATTTCACCTGATATCTTATTTAAAGATTACCGCTATTTATCTTCAGTTAGTTTAAAAATGCACTTTAAAAATTATGCTAATGAAATGACTAATAAATTCCTGAGAAAAGGAGATTTTGTTGTAGAAATCGGAAGCAATGATGGTGTGTTACTACTTCCATTGAAAAAGCTTGGAATAAAAGTTCTAGGAATCGATCCAGCAAGAAATATTGCAAATATTGCAAAGAAAAAAGGAGTTGATACAATCGTGGATTATTTTAGTGAAGAAAAAGCAAAATATATCTTAGCCCGAAGAGGTTTGGCTAATGCAATATTCGCCAATAATGTCTTGGCGCATATAGATAATATGAAAAATGTATTTAGAGGAATCAAATTACTTCTGAATCCGAAGGGAGTCTTAGTTTTTGAGGTTCACTACTTTCCTGAACTTGTAAAGGGACAACAGTACGATTTTTTTTACAATGAGCATTTGTGTTATTACACAACTTCCACACTTCTGCCATTTTTAAAAAGTTATGATTTGGAAATTTTTGATATAAAAAAGCTGAATTTGCATGCGGGGTCAGTCAGGGTTTATGTGAAATCTAAAGGAAATAAAAATTATAAAAATAAGATTTCAGTAAAAAAAATATTAACAGAAGAAAGAAATGAGAGTGTTATAAATGAGAACGTGTCAAAAGAATTCTCAAAGAATATTTATAAACATAGATATGAACTTAGGAAATTTATTCTTAGTCTTAAAAAGAAAAGGATTAAAATTGTCGGTTACGGAGCATCAGGAAGGGGAAACACATTATTGAATTTTTGTGGTATAGATAAGGAAATTATTGATTATATTGTTGATGAGTCACCTGAAAGACAGGGTAGATTTACTCCGGGGACCCACATACCAATCGTTAAACCCGATTTTTTTAGAAAAGATACTGTGATGTATGCGCTACTTTTAGCTTGGAATTACGAACAAAGTATTATAAAAAAAGAAAAAGATTTTATTAATAAAGGTGGACGATTTATTATTCCTTTACCAATAATAAGATTGGCTCCAGAATAATGTAAAATAGTTATGTGGGATATATAAAAGATGCAATAAAAGGTGTTTCGTGGATGGGAACTTTAAGAGTACTTATTAGGGGACTTGGATTTTTTAGAATTGCGATACTGGCCAGACTTCTCACTCCCTCACAATTCGGAATATTCGGCATTGCAGCGTTAGTGCTTTCTTTCTTGGAAATAGCAACCGAAACAGGGATAAATATTTTTTTAATACAAGTCAAGGAAAACATAGACGATTTTATCAATACCGCCTGGATTGTATCAATCTTAAGAGGAATATTAATTTCGTTTGCAATAATTATAAGCGCACCATTGATAGTAAATATTTTTAATTTATCCGAAGTATATCCTTTACTGATTTGGGTAAGTATGGTTCCTTTAATCAGGGGTTTTATAAATCCTTCCATTGTAAAGTTTCAAAAAGAGCTGATGTTCAAAAAAGAGTTTATTCTTCGAACGACTCTCTATACGTTAGATGCGGTGGTTGTTATTATTTTTGCATTGATTACCAGATCAGCATTAAGTTTGGTTATCGGACTTATATTTTCATCTTTATTGGAGGTATTGTTATCGTTTATTTTTGTTAAACCGCGACCGATATTTCATCTTGATATCGGTAAAGCTAAAAAAATTATAAGTCGCGGCAAATGGATTACCGGTTTCGGTTTATTTGATTATCTTTTCCAAAATGTCGACGATTTCTTTATTGGAAAAATAATGGGGACTTCACCTCTTGGAGTTTATCAGGTGGCTTATAAGATCTCGTCTCTTCCGGTTTCCGAAATTGCAGATGTTTTCGCAAAAGTTACATTTCCAATCTATTCCAAATTTGAAAGCGATAAAAAAAGAATGAAAAATGCTTTTATAAAAACACTTACGGTTTCTGCTGTTTTGATGTTATCTTTCGGAATTTTAATATTTTTATTTCCGCTGCAAATTATATCAATTCTTTTGGGATCGAATTGGCTGGAAGCTGTTGATGTTTTAAAAGTACTGGCTGTTTATGGCGTTTTAAAGGGATTAACAGGAATATCGCAGACTTTATTTTTAGCAATCGGGAAACAGGAATATATTACATTTATTACTTTTATAACGCTTTTGGGTCTTAGCGTGGCAATTATTCCTCTTATTAACAAATACGGAATTATCGGTGCAGGGACTTCCGCCGTAATAGGTTCTATCTTTGGACTTATTATCACAATTTATTTTACTTTTAGATATTTTAAAAATGATAAAAAATGAAAAAAATTGGGAGACTCCTGAATGCAACCTCTGCGGAAGTAAAAAATACCATGTTTTTTTGGATAATATCAAAACATGGATAACCAAAGGTAGGTTTAGGATTGTGAAATGCCTGTCGTGTAATTTAACATATTTATCACCCCGTCCAAAGAAAAAATATATTTCAAATTTTTATCCGCCGGAAACTTACTGGGGTGTAAATATACTTAAAGATACCAAGGGTGAAGATTATGAATTAAGAGATAAAGTTAATCGATCAATATTTAAATATATATTTTCCAGGAAAAACAATGGTTTCATTATTGACTTAGGAGCCGGAACGGGTCTTTTTTTGACAAAATTCAAACAAATGGGATGGAAAGTAGATGGAGTGGAATTATCGGAAAAAGCGTGTAACTATGCAAGGAAAAGATATAGAATCAATTTGAAAAAAAGGGATTTTTTAGATTCAAAATATAAAGAAAATTCAGTTGATGTAATTACCCTTATAGGTTGTTTGGAGCATTTGTATAAACCAAAAGAAACCTTGAGAAAAATTGTAAAAGTGATAAAAAAAGACGGAATTTTAGTAATATCTGTGCCTAATATAGATAGTCTTGGAAGAATTATGTTTAAAAAGAATTGGTATGCTCTGCAACCGCCTACACATTTATATCATTTCTCTTCAGAAACTATAATTAAGATTTTAAGTTTATCGGAATTTAAAATATTAACTATTGATCACTCTAATCTATATCAAAATTTTTATGTATTATTTGAATCCATGAGACTTATGTTTTCGCCAAAATTCAGAAATGAAAGGAGATTCGATTTCAAAAAATTATCTAAAAACAAAAGAGATTCAGGTAGGAATAAATCTTTAAGATTGGAAACCGGAAAATTTCTTGCAAAGATTATTGCATCGGTCCTATTAATATTTGAAGTTATATTCAAGAAAGGAGAAATAATTACCGTATATGCAAAAAAGGCCTAAAGTATCGATTTTAATAGTATATTACAGGGAAAAAGAGG
>CAYSZS010000047.1:0-3860 GCA_964435575.1 uncultured Gammaproteobacteria bacterium
GAGCACACGCTCCTGAAGCGTGCCTGTCTACCAGTTCCAGCATCCTAGCGCGCCTGGCACGTTTTACGTGCTCTGCCAGTTCCGACCCGTCGAACGGGTCAGGGCCGTTCGACGTCCCGCCACGAGGGCGAAGTTACAGTCAATATTATATCAAATCCGACTATATGAATCTAACCTGCATTCCTTCCTGAATTTTAGTTGTTAAAGATACTTCCTGACCCGGAAATTTGGAGCCTGATCCCCAAATTTTGGCTTTCTTTTTATTTTCCGTAAAGTTACTTCCAATTTCTTGAACAATATCCATAAGATTTTGCCCTTTTTTCATTACAATTGGATGATCAAAATTAGGATCATCATCCGGTCGAATTAAATATACATTGACAAAATTAAGTGTTTTCCATATTTTTTCTTTCAATTCTTTAAGACCAATACCCTTTTCTGCACTGATAAAAAGAGTATTTGGTGAATGGTGGATTGTTGATTGTGATGTAGAGAGATCTGTTTTATTTATAATGTTAATAGAAGGAACATATACACGATTTGTAGAGAATGCATCGATTAAGCGGTCAATAGTTAACTTTTCGTTAATGGTAACTTCTGCATTTTTTATTCCCAATTCTTGAATAACACTTTTGATTGTTTCTTTTGAAAGATCTTGCTGAATATTTGAATGAAGTATAATACCACCGGAAACTTTTTTATCAACTATTACACTTGGTCGTACAATATCAAGTCGGATTCCATTTCTATCTAGTGCATTTTTAATTCTTTCAATTGCTTTAGGTCTTCCTATGTCTGTCATTATTATGATTAAATCCGATCCTCGAGCTACAGATAAAACTTCCCGTCCTCTCCCCTTTCCTTCCTCTGCCCCTTCAATTAGTCCGGGTACGTCCAAGATTTGAATACGAGCATTTTTGTATTCCATCATTCCGGGAATTACAGTAACTGTTGTAAAAGCATATGGTGCAACCTTGCTTTGTGCATTTGTCAGTTTATTTATTAATGTGGATTTTCCCGAGGATGGAGGCCCTATTAAAATAATTGTAGCGACTCCTTGCTTTTTAACTGCATACCCGCCGCCGCCGCCACCTTTTTTGGTTGATGATTCAATCAACCTTTCCCTTAATTTAGAAAGACGGGCTCGAAGTTTTCCGATATGATGCTCTGTACCTTTATGGTATGGGGTTTCTCGGATCTCCTTCTCAATATTTTCGATTTGAGTATCAATATCTGATTTAGGTCGATCCTGCCCAACCTTTTTTCTAGACTCGAATTGATTCATATGCTGAAATTATAGCTTATATCAAGTATAATTATCAGAATAATAAGATAGCTAAGAAGTGATTTGATGCAAGAAACAGTCTTAGGAAATATGGTATATAGGATCTATGATTTAAGAGAACTGTCTCCTGATGTTCGAGTCGCAATCGAGCAGGCGGCAATTGGTTCGGCTGCGAGAGAAACAGGTAAGCCAGAAAATCAAGTGGGGCGATATTTTTCGGATAGAAAACAAATATTTGTTGTTTATGATATTGGTTTAGCACGAACAACTGAAGGTGACCAAATGTGAGTATAAGCCTGTGTAGTTTAACGGATAAGCAGTGGTCTTCGTAGTCGAAGACTTGGATGAATTTGCCCCCATAGCTCAATGGATAGAGCAGCGGTCTTCGGAACCGAAAATGAGGGTTCGACTCCCCCTGGGGGCACAAATTATGTACACTCTTTATGTTTTAAGAAGTCTAAAAGACGGAAAATTATATATCGGGGTTACAAATAATTTCAAAAGAAGGTATCAGGAGCATAATGACGGCAAGTCCAAATCAACACGTTATAGAAAACCGTTTAAGTTTGTTTATAAGGAAGAATACAAAACCAGAAGCGAAGCAATGAAAAGGGAATGGTTTTTTAAAAATACTACAGAAGGCAATAAGTTAATGAGAGTACTTATTAAAGACTGAGGGCCCTGAGAGGGTGCTTTCAGCATTCGATTCCCCCCCAGAGGCACTTTATAAAAACTTCTTGACACACATATATTAGAATATGATATAAAGAAAAAACTTCTTTTAGAATTTTAATTTTGCGAGGTTTACAAAATAAGATGAAATTTATTATAGTTTCCGGTGGAGTACTTTCAGGTTTAGGAAAAGGAGTTACCGCTGCTTCAATTGGGCTTCTTCTTAAGTCTCACGGAATTAAAGTTACCGCAATGAAATGCGATATGTACTTGAATATCGACGCGGGAACTATGAATCCTATTGAGCACGGTGAAGTATTTGTTACCCACGACGGACTTGAGACGGATCAGGACTTGGGACATTACGAGAGATTCATAGGTACAACCCTAACTCGGGATAATTATTTAACAAACGGCCAAATTTACAAAATTGTTTTAGACAAAGAAAGAGCCTTGGAATACGGTGGTAAGTGCGTAGAACCATACCATCACCTTCCTCCGGAAATAATTGAAAGATGGTATAAAGCCGGTAAGGTAAATAATGCTGAAGTTGTAATCGTTGAGCTTGGAGGAACCGTCGGAGAATATGAAGGTCTTCTTTTTTTTGAGTCGGTAAGAAGATTAAGACTAAGAAATCCCGGAAATGTAATACTTATCCACGTCGGCTATCTTCCGGTTCCTCCTTCAATTGGTGAGCTTAAATCAAAACCACTCCAACAGTCAGTGATGCTTCTTAATTCTTTGGGGTTGCAACCCGACATAATTATCGGGCGTGCTGAAAAAGAAATTGATTTAAAAAGAAAAGAAAAAATTGCACTTGCTTCGGGATTGTCTACCGAAGACATTATTTCAAATCCTGACGTCGGAAGTATTTACGAAGTTCCTCTCGTACTTAAACAACAAAAGTTGGACGAAGATATAATCAAGAAATTAGGATTGAAATCAAAACAAAAAGACCTGAAGCTGTGGAAAAAAATGGTTGGCAGAATAAAAAATACTTCTCGTAAGGTAAAAATTGCAATGGTTGGTAAATATCAAAAAACGGGTGATTATACTTTGGAAGATAGTTATGTATGCGTAGTTGAAGCGCTGAAACACGCCGGATGGTTTTTTGGAGTCAGTCCGGAGCTTACTTGGATAGACTCGGAGTCTTTAGAGAACTTGAATGATGAGGAAATAAAGGAGAAGTTTATCTCGGTAAATGCAATTGTTGTACCCCAGGGTTGGGGTTCGCGTGGTGTTGAGGGAAAAATTAAGGCCGCTAAGTATTCCCGAGAGAAAAAGATACCTTATCTAGGGCTTTGTTTTGGTATGCAAATGGCAACAATTGAATTTGCTAGAAACGTTTTGGGATTAAAAAATGCAAATACTGAAGAAGTTGATTCAAAAACTCCCTTTCCGGTTATTCATATTATGGAAAATCAACAAGAATATCTTTCTAAAAAACAATTTGGCGGAACTATTAGACTCGGAGCGTGGCCGTGTGTAATTAAGAAAGATACTTTATTGGAAGAAGCCTATAAAAAGTATGGTGGAGGAAAAGAGAATCCTTGGTATCAACCGAACCCCTTATTTATAAATGAAGGATCAAAAGCTAAAGGCCAAAGACTAATTTATGAGCGTCACAGACACAGGTATGAATTTAATAATTCGTATAAACAGCAATTCGAAAAAAACGGTTTTGTTTTCTCAGGGACTTCTCCGGATGGAAAGTTGGTTGAAGCAATTGAACTAAAAGATCACCCGTTTTTCGTAGGGACCCAGTTTCATCCTGAATATATAAGCCGTCCTCTTACTCCCCACCCTATCTTTCTTTCGTTCATCGAAGCCATTGAAAATATGTAGTGCGGAGCGGGATACGGGAGTCGAACCCGTTTTTGCTCCTTGGAAGGGAGCTGTTGGA
>CAYSZS010000048.1:0-3627 GCA_964435575.1 uncultured Gammaproteobacteria bacterium
TTTCCTCTTTTTCCTTTTTATTCCAGCATTTATGGAAAGACTTTGTGCTAGTTTTGTCGATAAAGTTTCATCCTGTAGGGTAACTGGAAGTTTCAATTCTTTCTTTAATCTCTTTGCAAAAGCCTTGGTTTCCTCTGCCATTTTTCCTTCCGAAACACCGACAACAATCTTATTGATGCTTTCCTTTTCAACTACATTCCTCAGTTTTTTAATAGCCTCTTCAACAGATTCTGAACGAATTACGCCATAAACCTCAGCAAGCATGGTGGTTGCCGTTGCAATTCCTATTTTTTTTCTTCCGTAATCAATTGCCAGTATACGCATTTTTTTGATCGGGAGGAATAAGACGCGCTCTTACGATTAGTCTTTTCGGTTTTCTGGGATCCCCCGGAGGAGTACAGGTTACAAGAGTTAAGAAAGAATCACCCGAATTTTGCTCTAAAATCTGCGTGTCGCTTGGTCTTACCTCAAACATATCCTCAACCTTATACTTATAGGAAATCCCGTCGTAGTCGACATACACCCCATCTTCTTTCTTCAATTTATTAAGGGTCGAAAAAATCGCTAAATAGTTTTTTGGGTCGTAAAAAATGGGAAGTATAGAATGACCAAAAATTACCGTATTTCCAGTCTTGCCTGGAACGGCGGTTCCGCTAAACTGAATTAGGCTCTTAGATAGGTCTTCACCTCCAATTGCAACTGTCGCGTTTTCGATATCAAGCCTGGGAATGGAAATCGTAAAATATTTTACTTCACGAGAAATACTTTCTTCTCCAGCCCCTCCTTCAAACCAGTTACTTACTTTCGTGTAGTCCTTTTTGGAAAATTTAAAACTTGCGGTTTCTTTATCAACTAAAGGACTGATTAGGGTGGGGTAATTCCTTGCAGACTCCCACTCATAGGAAACTATTGGAAAAAGAGTAGAAAAAAGAATAACTACTCCTGAAAGACCCATTACGACAGCACAGACTTTGATAATAAGTTTTTGAGACATAAAAATTAATTTCTAAATCCTAAATTCTAAACAATAACAAAAACTCAATTTCCAAAATTCCAAACATTTAATTAGAGTCTGTTTTGTTTGAAACATTTTGATTTGAAAATTGGAATTTATTTAGAATTTCCAAGCGCATGCTTGGTTTATCTCTCTGCTGCCACTTCTATTTCAATATTCTTTGCCACGTGGGGTAAGGTCTTTAATTTTCCCGGTAAAATCGGTCTAATCCTTATCTCTGCCCTTACAAAGCCAGCAACGTCCTGATTTAGATATTCCTCGGCTAACTTCGGATATTTCCCCCTTATCTTTTTGACAATCTCTTCAGATTTCACTTCGGGAAGAAGGTTCGCGACTACTCGCACCTCAAAATCATAAACTCGCTTTTCTTCCCCCTCCAAAACAAAATCAAATTCTATCTGTTCTCCTCTTAAGACAAAACCCCGAGGAATTTTATCCTTTAAAACCTCTTCCGCAAGCTGAACCAGTTCACTTTTGTTTAAGCTGACGGCATTTGCTTCAAGCTCTAAGGAAAGCTTGAGAGTTTCTGCCTCGTCGCCAACTTTATTACTGAAGTTTCGGGAAGAAGGGGTGGCAGCAAGAGATTCTTCCAGAATTAGCTTTTCGGCCGAGATCTTTTTAAGAAATTCTTCTTTTATCTTTTGAACCAGTTCTTCTTTCAAATCTTCTTCTAAAACTTCTTGGTCATCCGAGGACACGGCCGTTATTTCGCGGCTACTTCCACCGGAGAAAGACGATTCGTTCTTGGCCTCCAAATCACTGCTTGAATAGTTGCCAACGCCAAAGGTCGTTCCCCCTGCCAGGTTATACTGGGCCCCAATATCTTCAGCGATAACGCTAGTTTTAGTTGTTCCGACACTTCCTGCGCTTCCACTTGCAATCGTCACTTCTTTGTCCAAAGAGAACTTCAAGCCCTCCGGTCCATACAAGATTGTGCCCGAGGAAAGTTTTAATTCAGTCCCAACTCGATACAAAGTCACTTCGCCTTTGGCTTTATCCCCTACGGTTTTAGTTCCCGTTGCATTCTTAGTTTTATCACCGCTAACTGTTGCTTCCAAAATTTCGCCCTTTAGAACCTTTTGTGAGGTATCCGAGGCGTCCACTTTGGTGTCAACCTTTATGTCGAATTTTTCCTCCAGTTTTTGTGGGGAGACGTAAATGCTGACTTCAGCTTTAGGGTAAAACCACCAAAATAAAAAGCCCAAAAGGAGAAACAGAACTAAAAATCCAAAACCAAAGGTAAAAGTTTGCTTAACGGCTGATTTCCTTTGTCCAGGCATACCAATTTGTGACTTCGTTGATTTTAGCCAAGTCCCGATAGACAAAACGCCCGTCTTTATACTATCAAGAAATTTTAAAGGGCTTTTTGTAAAGGATAATAACTCTCCCTTGGTTTTTTCGACAACCGGTCCGACGTTCTCGTGCATTTCAGAAATATTCTCTTCCCCTGGTATGTTTACCGCCTGCACCGTCTCCTCATCCGAAGCTATATTTTTCTCCTGGGTAATATCTTTACCAACTACAAAACCCAATTCCTCGGGCGAACTTTCTTCGGCCGGTAAAAATTTATCAAAAGAACCCAGTTCTTTACCCTCCTCCTTTTCGTCAGATTCTTTTACAACCTCAATACTGGTAACATTGGCAAGCTCCGATGCACCGGCCAAGCAGACTGCGTAGACTTTCTTTTGGGTATCAACAAGTTCAATCTTGGGGGTATGTAAAAACTTTAAATTGCCAAAGTCTTCCCAGTTTACTTTGAGAAGCGCCTGGCGTACCTCCTCCAATTCTCCCTCTCGTCCGTCGTAAATAAGAATCCGATAAGGAAGCGTGTCGCCTTCCCCAAAACGTGCCAGCCCTTCGGAAACATCATCGATGATAGATACACTCCTTGCAACCTGAGAACTTCCTCCAAGATTTCCCAGTCTAAAAAGAGTTATCTCTAAGCTTTCTTTGTAGACTCCCAAAACTATGGCGTTAAGCGGCGTTCCTTCCTCGGATTTTGTGAGGTGAGCAATAGCCTCGGGAATTACCACGAATCCAATCGGGGTAAGTGTTAATTCGCTGCAAAGAATTTTTATTTTCTCAAGATGGTCGCCCTTTATCTGTCCGCCCCCTACCCAGTTGGAGGGAACCCCGAAAACAGTTTTCGTGGGCTCTTTTAAATCTTCAGGAAATCCTTGTATTGCGGAGGAGAGTGCGTTATCTACTGCCTGAACAAGGTCTTCGTCAACTTCCCAAGAGAAGGGGGGGCTTGATAACATTATCTGGGATTTCTCTCCTTCAATCCTCCAAATACCAGCCTGAACCCAACCGGGCTCTATTACGAGTGACCAAAAGTACTCTTTTTCGTTATCCTTACCTTTGGTGGGCAGTAAACTTTTCAAATCCATACGTTATCAAATCCTAAATTCTAATTTCTAAATTCGAAACAAATTATCAAGTTCTAATATCCAAATCCAAAACGTTTTTGATTTGTAATTTTTAATTTTAGATTTGTTTAGGATTTCGGATTTAGAGTTTAGAGTTTTTAGAGAGTCCTTGTTAAATAATTCTTTTCTATTCTAATCTAATACTGCGTATATTCGAATGAGACCACTTCCAATTTTCTCTTG
>CAYSZS010000049.1:0-3603 GCA_964435575.1 uncultured Gammaproteobacteria bacterium
TTTCCCCCTCTTTAGCTAGTCCTAATTTATCCCTTAGTTGTTTCTCAATATATTCTTCAGAATGAACTTTTTGAAGTTCTTCTTCAAGTCTTTGCTTCTCTTTACTAAGTGCTTCTACCCTGTCTCTTTCTTTTTTAATTAATAAAGCGTTTTGCTTCGTTTTTGATATACTTCGAAATAAAGAAAGAGAAAGGATAAGTAACAAAATGAGGAGAATAAGGCTGACAAACTTCTCATAAATCTTTTTAACCCTGTCTACAAAACCAATCCTCATAAAAGTATATCTTATTGACCTTTTTTTAAATACTATGTTATCATACAGACACGAAATTGTACGAAGCCGTCTTTACTGATTAATCAGTAAAGAATTTTACGATCATTCGCATATTCAACTATGATACCAGAAACTTTGACGACTCTCCTTCCTAAGTTTATTCAGGATTTGCAAAATAAGAAACGTTCTCCCTCAACAATTCTTGCCTACAGAGCAGATCTTGAACAACTCTTGAAATTTCTTACTGAAAAAAATAAAGTCAACCCCGACCAGATAGTTGAGGCTGACATCGAAACTTTCCGGGATACTCTTCTGGCACAAAAATATACTGCCAAGTCCGTTTCCAGAAAGTTAAACGCTGTAAAAACCTTTTTCAGGTGGCTAATCTCAGAAAAATATTCAACCTCAAACCCAACAGAATTTGTTTCCCATCCCAAAATAGAGACCGCTATGCCTAAATTCCTTTCTCCCCTCGAATATAGAGCCCTTAGAGACGTTGTAAGAGATGATATTAGAATCGCAACGATTGTAGAAATAATTCTTCAAACCGGAATGCGTATCTCTGAAATCGCCAATTTAAAAGTAGAAAATCTAAAAGAAGATCACCTTATTGTCGAACCTCACGCAACTCAACCCCAAAGAACAGTTCCCTTAAATAAACCGGCAAAAGATGCACTAACCGAGTATATAAAGTCGAGGGGGGAGGTCGGTACTCTCTACGTATTTATCAGTAAAAATGGAAAGCCTTTAGCAATAAGGAACATTAGGTCCGCAATTGACAGGTATATGCAAAAAGCCGAAATCCCCCAATATTCTGTAAACGACCTAAGAACAACATTTATCATCGAGAACCTTAAAGACGGAGTCGATCTTATCCTTCTTTCACAAGCGGCCGGGCATAAGCGTCTTTCTACAACCGAGCGGTACTTACAGCTCGCCGGCGTCAATGAGCCGGGCAAAAAACAAGCTTTGGCGGAATTATAATTCGCAAATAAAGCTTTGAATAATCAATCTGTCAGTCTTAACAAAACTTTATTGCTCCAGGGAAGCTGAGTGCTGGAAATTGACGCTTCGCCAGTTACGTCGCTCGGGGGTTTTTCAATCCAGGGTCTGTATTTAGCTTGTCTCAATCCTGAAGCTAAATTAAATTTAGATAAATCGACATTGGCAACTCCGTTTTGAACAAATTCATTCCACTTAAACATTCTATCGGGTTCGCAAGGAGTATCATTAATGCAAACTATTACTTCAAGCCAGCCCGTATAGTTACGAGTGTAGTTTCCGGCTTTGTCCAAGGCTTTGGCGTAAAGAGTGTATCTTCCTCTTCTGTAGACGCTATCTGTGGACAAACGAATTTGTAAGGGGCCTCCGACATAATAATCGGCAAGCTGCATTGTTATTTCGGGACGAGCCATTTTTGAAGTTGAGAAACAGTCCGGATCGGGCGGGTTGGTGTGACATAAACCCTGAAGCCCTCTTTTTTCAATTTGTACAGGTCCCAAGTTTCTGGCTAGATACCAATCTTCGCGGGTAACCCAACTCTCGCTACCTATCGGATATCCGGCTTCAAAAACGCGGATTCTTACTGCAGGACCGGTGTAGGCCGGAGTCTGGACATTTTCGTTGTGATAAGACATTTCCCACCAACTCTCACGGCCGGTTGTTACATATTTAGGCTGGCATTGAGAACCCGAGTAACCCCAAATTCTGTGAATTCTTTGGAAACGATAACCGTCATAAGCTCCCATCTCGCCCCACAAATAGGGTGAGAAATAATTAGACTCAAAAGTATGGATACCGTCGTCGGAGAAGCTGCGAATATTCACCCAATTCGGGTCATATGTACCCAGGGTCATAAGTTGGTTTACGGTGGTGTCGCTAAAATCTTTAATATAGGCTTTATGAAAAAGTACCCCCATGGTTCTATCAGACCAGGATTCTCCGGGATTAAAGTAGCTAAGGAGGTGTCTTGTGTTATAATTCCCTGGATTGTTGTTGTGACCAAAGGGTTGCCAATACCCATAAATATTTGTTTTAGTCATCCTCAAGGGAAGAAGAGTTTTATTACACATTCGACTTGCTTCTTCGATTTCTAATTTAGTAGTGAAGTTTTTGGTTTCGCCGGTTGCGATGTTTACGCCGTTGAAAAGCCAGGAGAAACCCGGAGAAAAGTTGAAGTATTCTCTAATATTATAACCACCGACTCTGGAAGCGTTTTGACTTGAGACTAAAGTTTTGTAACAGCCGTTACATGAATAGGTTCCATAAGGCGGATCGGTGGAACTTCTTCTATTATAAATATGGCCCCTTTCGCAGCCGCTACAGGTATAAGCGGGGTTTGAGGAACAAGCCAGGTCGTTTGTTTGAATAAAGTTGGGCGTAATAATATATTCACCGTCTGCCGGTACTGTCCATCTTCCGGTCCAAGTTTTGGTCTGGGAATTATAATTACCCGGAATATTTTTCCAATTGGCAGGAGATGAGATGGTAGACTTGGTGAGCATTTCTGTTGCGCCTGTGTACCAAAGAACAATTCGCGAAAGATCTTGTCCGTAACCTACAACTGTAATATCGACACTTTCTCCGGAAGTGTAAATTTCTCTATTAGGGTTAAGGGAAATTGAGGTACAACCAGTGTTGAGTGAGTAAGTTTGAGCCCGGCTTTTTAAAAATTGGGGTTTTCCTAGATTGGTAACAAGGATAGCTCCCGTAATCACTAAAAAGGCCAAGATGGAAAGCCTGAAAAAATCTTTATTCACTTGTGACTTAGCTTAGCACCTGATGACATTTACAGTCAAGAATTTGCCCTACCCCGGCGCCATATTTTCGGGCAAAAAATGTTCTTTGGCCGAGCTTTAAATTCTCTCTTCTTTCAGAAATCTGATAAGCTCTTTCGCTTGTGCAATTCTAAAAACCCTCTTCTCCCTTTTTGAAACCCTTAATGACTCCTTAGCGCTATCCATTGCCCCATCTCTGTTATTATCTGCATTTAATATTAGCGACTTGACAATCAGAGCATGCGACAACCAGGTTGCAATAAATTCTTTCTTCTTTTTAGCAGTATTTTTGTTTATTCCCTCAATTGCCTCTTCCATCAATTTTTTAGCTTCACCCAATTTACTTTGCCTCAGTAAACACAAAGCTAAATGTGCTTTTGTATCGCCTTTTTGCGCCGAGTTATTTTCAAATAATGGTATTAACTCCCGCAAATACGCTTCTGCCTGTTCAAAAGAACCAATATTTATTAAAGTGTTAGATACTGCCCTGATACTTAAGGAGTTTCCAATCTTGTTCATTTTGTCATATTTATATAATTCTCTCCCCAAATC
>CAYSZS010000050.1:0-3568 GCA_964435575.1 uncultured Gammaproteobacteria bacterium
GGTAGTAATCGCGAATCAGCCAAGTCGCGGTGAATACGTTCTCGGGTCTTGTACACACCGCCAAGAAATAACGCGCATGGCAGTCATATCTTCTAGTAGGTTACCTGTCCGCAATGCTTCGCATAAGCGATGCGGGTGGGAAATCCTACCTCCGATTAAATCGGAGTAGCCAAAAAAAACTAAAGCAGTCCTAGTCGGGTAACTGATTAGGGTGGAGGGCTTGAGGCAAAAAACAGGGATAGCGTAAAAGGGATTGACGACTTTTGCTGGGCGGTCAAAAGGAAGTCGTTTACAAATCTTGTTATTCATGTTTGGAAGAGAAGTTATGATGACCCATGGAGATCCTAGTAAGTTACGAAGTTATTGCTTACTAGGAAGTCAGCTTTTCCATAGTAGTAGTTGACATATTCGGGTTTTATTTGTAATCTGAATTATCGACTATCGAAGGGAAAAACGTAATGTTAACGCCAGACTATATAGTTGGTCTTACAGAAGGAGAAGGATGTTTCTTAGTTTGTTTGAGAAAGGATAATCGGATTGAACTTCGATTCTTTATCGCTCAGGCAATCGGAAATAAATCACTTTTGGAAGATTTAAAGGAGTTCTTTAGGGTTGGTAGTGTTTACCAAAAATCAAATGTAAAAGGTAAATTGCCGGCATATGTATTTGAAATTTCAAAAAGAGATGATGTTTACAATGTCCTGATTCCATTTTTTCAACAAAATAAGCTTAGAGGAATTAAGGCGAAATCTTTTGCAGTATTTGAGGAAATTGCAGGATTGATTAAGGGTAGACAAGATAAAAGAAAACTAACTCCGGAAGAGCTTGGATATATTACCAACTTAAGATTTGGTATGAACAGGCATTACGGCTCGCTAAGTGCGGGAAAGCCGCTCGCTTAGTGGGAACGCACGATAACTTCGATGAAGTGCAATCCGTCAAGTTAGTGAAGTTGGGAGCACCCGAACCCCGATTGTATCGGGGGAAGGTGAGACCAGCGACAAGAATTAAGTCGTAACAAGGTATCCGTTCTGGAAGGAGCGGATGGATCACCTCCTTTCTAAGGAGTGTGAATAACACACACTTGTGCGTTGCACAAGGAAATTACAAATACCAAATAACAAATTACAAACAATTTACAATTAACAAATAACAAACGAATGTAATATTTGTTTAATGTGATTTTGAATTTGGAACTTGTTTGTTTATTGGAATTTGTAAATTGTGATTTTCTCGAGCAGCGCGCGAGTGTTTACACCCCCTTTTTAAGGTCGCCGTTTCAGGTTAGTAAACGGGACTCTCTTCCAGTCATATTTTGAGTGTCAATTTTAAAAATATTTTTCAGTAAGTTGAGGAATAAAAAACCCCGCGGTAAATGCGGGGTTTTTTGATATCCAAAAGTATGGGGGCGAGGGCGTCTCCGCTTCCCAACAATAAGAACGTCAGACGTCCCTACGCCGCTGGGCGGCGGAGTGCTTTAGAGGTTTTTGCTCTCAACCCCCACACTTTCAGACACCAGTTTAAATTTAATGTTCAATATTAATTATATGTTAATTAAACCTGATTTGGCTGAGTAATATCTGACCTTAATATATAAAAGTTCTTCAGCAATTCGGATAACTCCGCCAGCTGGCGGATTAATGATCAATTTTAATCACTGTGTTGCTAAAGAAAACATTTTGACCTATTTTGATTCTTTTCGTCTTCTTTACAAGATTTTAGATTTACAGTAAGTTATCATTACTGCCTTTTTCTTCCTGCCTTCCCAAAACATGTCCAGCATTACCCGATGTGATATTTGTAGGAAAAAGCTAAAAATAAGTTATGAGGATTAGATGAGCTTAATTTTGCGTGGATAGTCCTAAATGTTTTTGAATTTTTTCTAATTTGAATTCTGTTACTTTCTTCTCAGATTTTTCTTCTAACTCCATCGCCTTCCCTTCTAATCTGATTGTTTGTCGAACAAGGAGTTTGTTTACTTCAGATATAATCCCTGTGCCTAGATTTTCAAGATTGTCTTTGGTTGCAAATTTGCTCGAAAGCAAATCTAAATCACTTTCCGTCAAGATTGGTTTCTTTTTTCTCATACACCCATTAAACCACCTTCGTGATTTTACGTCAATGTTAAATTGTTAATGTGCAATTTTAATTTGCTAGTTTCATCCGGCCACATTCATGTGCACTGAACGTGGCTCACCGTGCCCTACCAAAATCGCTCTTTGGGTCGGTTTAACGAACTAGTTCTGACCACGCCCGCTAAAGCTGCGTTTTATGCGCTGCGGGCGGGAAAGACCCAAAGTAAGATTGGGAGGGTCAGCCCCGATTAAATCGGGGGACTTACTCCTACCTAAAACTGAATTATTTAGCCTGTGATATAATGTACCCATCGTGGCAAATGGCGTAACAATCGACACAAAAATAGCTAAAGAACTTGTTACCTCTATTCGAGAATTGAAAGAGGAAGTATCCTCTTTGAAAAAAGTTATTTCAGTCAAGGTTTTAAGCGAGAATGGGTTTGTCCCTGAATTTGAGAAGCATATTATCGCTTCTTCTAAAGAACCTAAAGGTAAATCATTTTCTTGGAACGGTAAAGGTTCATTTGCAACTTCCGTTTTAGAGCGTAAATGATTAAGATTAAATATACCCACGCATTCAAGGACGATCTTACTAAGCTTCTTACAGACGAACCAAACCTCAAAAATGATATAGACAAAGTTGTAAGCTGGTTTGTCAATAATCCCCAAGACACAAGACTGGGTTTGCATGTACTTAAAAAGCGTCTCAAGGGAAAAAATGCAATAGAAATAACCGAGGATATCAGAATTATTTTTGAATGGCTAGGAAAAACCGTGGCTCGATTTCTTGCAATCGGACCCCATTACAATGTTTATCCCGGTTACAAAAAAAGTTCTAAAGAAAAAGTTTAGTATTTTTAAAGTGCAATATATATCGTTCATTTCTTGCTCGTCCAAGAAATGGACAATAAAGAAGGACGGCCTGTAAAAATTTCATAGCTTCTCAATTCGCTCGTACTATGTCTTTCAGACTCACCCTCACAAAACTCGGTTTGTGAGGCTTCAGACAAGTGAAAGACTTTTTAGAATGTACTCGCTTATTTCGTCGAGACGAAATTTTTAACGGCATTTATTTAAAGAACTTTCCGCATTGTTAGTCCTTAAACTTTTGCTTAAGAACTAAGTGGTGCGGGGGAGAAAGAAAATTATGAATGGGGGAATTTAATTTTGGGTGGGTAGTCCTAAATGTTTGTTGATTTTTTCTAATTGGTCTGTGTGTTCGGAAAACTTTATTGCTAATATTTTTCTCTCTTCACGGCTAGCCGTAACTTCTTTCAAAACAGGATCAATCTCGTTAAGAAAATCGCTTTTCAAGTCTGTAACTTTCTTCTCGAATTTATCTTCTAACTCCATCGCCTTCCCTTCCAATCTGATTGTTTGTCGAACAAGGAGTTTATTTACTTCAGAAACGACGCCAGCGCCTAGTTTTTTAAGGTCATCTTTGGTTGCAAATTTGCTCGAAAGCAAATCTAAATCACTTTCCGTCAAGATTG
>CAYSZS010000051.1:0-3543 GCA_964435575.1 uncultured Gammaproteobacteria bacterium
TCATTGAGGAAGAAACAGCTCGAGCGTATTTCGAGTGAACCTCAAGATCAGCTATAACCTCCATAGTGGAAATATCATAACAGAGTTTTGACCAGAGTCCACTCTCATACTATTTCGGTCATAAGTCAATATCTCACATCCTGTCCTTGAACTAATAATCGTCAACCTTTAACATCTAAAGGTATGCAAATTACTTATCAATTTTTGATTCTTTTAGTCAGCTTACTGGTACTTGCCAAATCCGCCTCCGTAGTCGTCCAAAATCTGATTAAAATAGCCAATACATTGCGCTTTAGTACCTTTATTGTCTCTTTTATAATTTTGGGGGTTGCCAGCTCAACTCCCGAATTTTTCGTAGGCCTCAACTCTGTCATCGATACCACACCCCAACTCTCATTGGGAAATGTCATGGGTGCATCAATTGTACTTTTAAGCCTTTTGACCGGATTAACAGCACTACTTTCAGGAAAAGTCATCGTCGACGCAACATTTACCAAGAAAGACTTAGTGATTATGAACTTTGTAATTATTTTACCCATACTTCTTATTTTTGACGGAAAGTTAAATAGACTTGATTCGATAATCATGTTTATAAGCTACGCAATCTACGTATTTAGAATTTATAAAGAAAGACACAGGCTCTCACACCCCCTGGCAAGAATTAACCACAATAATGTTTTAGTTGAATCAATAACATTTCTTTTTTTTGGCATTATAGGACTGGCTATTGCCTCAAATTTCGCTGTGGATTCGGCAAGGGCTATTGCGGAATTTCTAAAAGTTCCGTTGCTTTTAATCGGGATATTAATCTTTTCTGTAGGAACAAACTTCCCCGAGCTTACTATCGCTTTAACTGCGGTCAGAAAAAAGCAAAAATCAATAGTGCTGGGAAATGTCTTAGGCAGCGCAACCACCAATACTTTAGTTATTGCGCTAGTTTCGTTTCTTCAACCGTTTGAAGTATTGGACTTAGAAACATTCACAGTAAGCGTATTTTTCCTCGTTGCAACAGTCATTACATTTTCCTTTTTTATTAAAAGTAAAAATGAAATTTCAAGACTCGAGGGGTTTTTTCTACTTTCTCTCTACTTCTTATTCGTAATGACTGAGATAGTCACCAAGTTACTTTAAATCTTTAATCGAAGACTTCAATCGAGCTGAGAGATCAGACCCAAATATATTAAGAGCGGTATTTTTCGGTTCTTCCGCGAAAAATCATCTTCGAAACTTCAATCATTATAAACATAACCAAAGAAACTATGAAAACTAAAACCCAGTAAGTCGCCGGTAAAACCGAAACCTCGAAAAAATCTCTTCCAAATGACGTCAAAAACGGGAAAAGCTGGAAAACAACCCCGGCTAAAACCGCCAAATTAAGCCATTTATTATTGAAGGGGTTTTCTTTCCAGAACGGCTCTTTAAGGGTTCTAACCGAAAAAACGTAGACCAAGGAGTTTATGCCCAGAATAAGGAAGGCAACCGATCTCGCCGCAACCACGTCGTTTTGAAATCTGAAAATAAAAACAAAAACTAAAAGTGCACTCAGGCCCGAATAGACGCTTACAATTACGATTAAAGTCTTCATCCAAGAAGAAACGATAGGCTCCTTTGAAGATCTCGGCAGCTTGCTCATGATTTCTGGCTCATGGGGGTCGACTGTTAAGGCAAGGTGAGGGAAACCATCAGAAACAATATTGATCCACAAAATTTGTACTGCGGTAACCGGAAGCGGCAACTTTAATATTATCGTCCCAACAACGGCAACTATTTCCGAAAACGAATCGCTCAAAAGATATAAAATTACTTTTCTAATATTATCGAAGATCCCTCTTCCCTCTTTAATCGTAGAAACAATTGTGGCAAAACTTGAATCCAGTAGTACCAGATCTGCTGTTTCTTTAGCAACATCCGTTGCATTCCCGACAACAACCCCTATATCCGCCCGGTGCAGAGCCGGGGCATCGTTCACACCGTCGCCCATCATTGCTACCACTTCGCCATTTTTCTTGAGTGCGTTTATAACCTTTAGTTTCTGCTCAGGACGAGTTCTTGCAAACAAAATTGCACCTTTTCCCTTGCTAAACATTGCTTTAAGTTTTTCTGAAATCTCTTTTTCGGATATTTTCTCCAACTCGTCGCCCTTGATAACCCTGTCGCTACTTACCTCCATATTAAGCTCGCTCATTACCGCAAGAGCCGTCTCGGCATAATCTCCAGTTATAAGAATTGTCTTTATGCCAGCGTCTTTTGTTTGCCTGAAAGCTTGCGCAACACCCTCTCTCACCGGATCCGTAAATACCAAAAGACCAACCCACTCAAGATTACTTCTTACATCATCCTCTGAAATCTTTTTTAAGCTTTCGTCTACGTCTTTTTTGGCCATGCCTATTACCCTCCGCCCCTCTTTTGTAAGAGATTTTATCTTATCTCTTATTTCTTTTTGCCTATCGCCAGCTAACGTCGACCACTCCAAAAGATGCTCCGGAGCACCGTTTATATAAATTTCTTTATTCTTATCCCTGTGCTCAATTAGTGAGGCATAGAATCTGTTTTCCGGGGTAAACGGTATTGAGTCGATAAGCTTACAATCTTTATAAAATTTCTCGCCAATTTCTTCAAAGTGAATGGAATTTTCCTTGAGCCAAGACTTCCCAGCAACCATAATTGGGTCGCTCGACGATGCAAAGTGTTGCAGGCAGACTTTTTCAATGTCTCCGTATTCTTCAACAACTTTCAATTTGCCGTAGGTTAAGGTTCCTGTTTTGTCAACACAAATTGTGGTCACGCCTCCTAGAGTTTCTGCTGAGACCAGATTTCTGACTAACCCCTTTTTCGCCAAAATCCTCTGCATACCAACAGCCAGAACTACAGTCAGCGCAATTAACAAACCCTCTGGAATAGAAGAAACAGCCAGCGCCACCGATGTTTTAAAAATTTCGACCAAATCAGCATCCCTTAAAATTCCGACTGCAAAAACAAGTACTGTCAAAATAATAACCAAGACCGTCAGTTGATTGCTAAAAACCTTAAGTTGTTTGGTCAGGGGTGTATCTTCGTGGGGTTTTTGAACCGAGGTTGCAATCTTACCCATCTCTGTTTGGGAACCGGTTGTGGTAACCTCCATAAGCCCTTCTCCAGCTGAAACAATCGTGCCCATAAAAACTTCCCCTTTTACATCTTTTTCCACAGGAACCGATTCTCCTGTTAAAATCGCCTCTTCAATAAATAACCTATTCGCGCTAGTTAAGTGTCCGTCGGCAGGAATTTTGTCTCCAAGTTCAAGGATAACGATATCTCCGGGAACTATAGAAATTATTTCTACCTTTTGGATTTTACCGTCCCTTTTTACCTTGGCGTGCGGATGTACCAGAGCCTTTAGGGATTCGAGTGCATTGCTTGCCTTTTTTTCTTGCACAAAACCCAAAGTCGAATTGACCAAAACCACAAAAAATATTATGGCTGTATCTGAGTAATCTCCCAGAAAAAAGGTAACAATACCAGCTGCCAATAAAATGTAAACCAAAGGATTTCTAAACTGGGAGA
>CAYSZS010000052.1:0-2441 GCA_964435575.1 uncultured Gammaproteobacteria bacterium
AAAAAGTTTGGATGACGAGAAACAGATGTCCTTACTTTAAAAAATGAAAATAGCTTTAGTCCATGATTATCTCAACGAATTTGGAGGGGCAGAAAGAGTCCTCTTAGCCCTTTCCGAGATTTATCCCCAAGCCCCCATTTTTACAGCTTTTTATAAAAAGGGTTCCCCGGCCTGGGAAAGGTTCAAAGACAAAAAAATAAAAGTTTCTTGGGCCCATTACATTCCGTTTTTTTCCAAATATCTCCACAGTCCGTTAAGGTTTTTAGCCCATTTTATTTGGGAGTCGTTTGATTTTTCGGAGTTCGACGTGGTTATCGGTTCCGCCGGTTGGTATATAACTAAGGGCTTCAGAAAAGGCAAAAAAACCATAGAAATTTGTTATTGCCACACGCCTCCCAGGTGGCTTTACGGATACAAAACATCGATTGAGTTTCAAAGATATTGGCCGGTAAGAGTTTACGGGGCAATTGTTGGGCATTTTATGAGAATGTATGATTTTAACGCAGCTCAGAAAGTAGACTATTTTGTCGCCAATTCAAAAAACGTCGCTGATAGAATCTGGAAATTTTATAGAAGAAAATCCGAGGTTATTTATCCGCCTGTTGAGCTGTCAAATTCACCAGAAGTTCAAAAGGGCAACTATTACTTGGTCATTTCAAGAATTGTTGGAGGCAAGGGGTTGGATTTGGCGGTCAAGGCAGCGATTAAACTTGGTATAAAACTTAAGATTGCGGGGAGGCCAGCGGGGTATTATACCGAATATAGAGTGCTTCAAAAATTAGCCAAAAAAAACGTTGAGTTCTTGGGATACGTGACCGACGAGGAGCTCGCAAAACTTTATAAAGGAGCAAAAGCTTTTTTGGCCCTGGCAACTGACGAGGACTTTGGCATTACTCCGGTTGAAGCTCAGCTTTCGGGAACAGCGGTTATTGCTTTTAGGGGCGGAGGTTATAAAGAGTCGGTTATTGAAGGCAAGACCGGAATATTTTTTGATGAGCCGACAGTCGAATCTTTAACTTCCGCAATCAAAAAACTTGAGAAAACGAAGATAAATTCCCAAGATTGTATTGCCCAGGCCAAAAAGTTTTCCAAAGAGAGGTTTAAAAGGGAAATGCTAAAATTTGTTTCAAGGTATGTCAGAACAAAACGAGGTTGATTATATATTAACGGAAGATTATTACTAACTTAATAATCTTCGAATAATTTTGTAAACTTTTCCTCTAGTGTCTATTCCCAGAACTCTAACTACTTTCTCTTTGTGATTTATATAGTAAATAAGTCTCAATTTTCCAATCCTTGTTCTGAATATTTGTTTATGTCCTTTAAGTGTTTTGGTGTTTGGGGGAATACGTATTGGATTTTGAAGAATATGTCTTAAGATTTCTTTTACATTCTTTTGGTGCCTACTTGGAATTTTGACGACTTCCTTGAAGAAATTTCTATGATAAAAGATTTTGTAACTCACTTCAACCTCGCAAGAAATTCATCAGACTCGATAAAATCGCTTTTTTTGGCGTTTACGAGTCTTTCTTGAACCATTTTTTCGTCTAAATAATCTTCAACGAATTCTTCCAGTGCTTCGAGCGTTTGAGCGTCTATCAGATAAGCCTCGAGTTTATTGTTTTTAAGAATACCAATAGGTTCCTTTTTGGCAGTTGCGAGTTTCAAAAGCTCATCGGCCTTTTTCCTCATATCTGTTATCGTTCTGAGATTTTGACTAGTAATCATAGTAACAAAATTGTAAATAAATTTGATACCGTCGTCAAGACTTAAATTGCTATATAAAATAGTAAACATGCCGGAACTACCTGAAGTTGAAACAATTAAGCGAGACTTATCAAAGCTGATTGTCGGCAGAAAGATATTGGGTATTAGTACCGACTCGCCGAAACAAATCAAGCCTTCTTTTGAAGTGATCAAAAAGTCGGCGGTTGGTGCCAGTATTGATAAAATTGAAAGACGGGCCAAGCTTCTTGAGTTTTTTCTTTCCAACAAAAGAATTTTGGTCGCCCACCTGAAGCTGACAGGCCGACTTTTAGTCAGGGAAAAGGGCACTCCGCCAGATAGTTGGCAACATATCTGTCTTTCCTTAAGCGGAGGAAAAGAACTTCGCTTTGCCGATTTGCGCAAGTTCGGGTGGTTAAAACTCTTGAAGGATAAGGCCGAACTGGAAAAGTTATTGGCTACTTTTGGCCCCGAACCTTTAGATGGGCTTAACCTTAAAGAGTTTCAAACGATTCTTTCCTCAACTTCCCGACCAATCAAAATTGTCCTTATGGACCAGGCCAAAATTGCCGGCGTTGGCAACATTTACGCCTGCGACGCCCTGTTTCTGGCCAAAATTCATCCTCGTCTCGCCGCCAACCAACTAAAGGCCGAAGAAGCCCAAAGATTATTTGAGGCCGTTAGGAAAGTCCTCAGGGCCGGAATCAAATACCGCG
>CAYSZS010000053.1:0-2160 GCA_964435575.1 uncultured Gammaproteobacteria bacterium
GAGAATTCTTCTTCAAAAAAGGCGGGACAATAAAAAATGGGGACTTTTGGGAGGACATATCGAAATCGGTGAAACCTTCAGAGAAGCGGTTGTCAGGGAAGTAAAAGAGGAGTCCGGCCTCATAATTAAGTCCGGCAAGTTACTCGGGGTCTATTTGATTCCTCCCCACAGACTTTCTTATCCGGACGGAGATGTTGTCATTCCCATAGGGGTCGTTTTTTATTGCCGGGTTCTAAAGAAGGGCAAATCCACAGGAAAGCATCTTAAAGAAACCCTTGAACTACGCTATTTTGCCCAAAATGAAATCCCGGAAATATGGAATCCCCAAACCGAAATAATCATCAAAGACGCCTTCAAGAAAAAGGAGGCCGTTTGTTATTAAAAATTATCTAATCTGTGAATGACCACTGAATAAGTTACGATACTTATTAGACATTAGGTAGTTTGGATCATTACGCCAAAGCATATCCCATATTAGGTAGAATCAGAGGCGCAAGGGAGGTGATTAAGATGATTGCGTCTCTAAGAAGGTATGATTCGTCCGAGGTTGCTGAAAAAAGACTGGCCATCCTTAACTTCTATGGCTCCCATGGAGAAAAAGCCACCAAGCAAGCTTTTGGGGTGGGTAGGAAAACACTCCACGTCTGGAAGGAGAGATTGATCTTATCCAAAGGTAAAATCCAATCCCTTATCCCTTTTTCAACCAAACCAATTTCTCCAAGAGGCATGGAGACAAACCCCAAAGTCGTTGAATATATCAGACTTCTCAGGGAGAAACATCCAAAACTGGGCAAGGAGAAAATTGAGCCCATCTTGGCTGAGTACTGCAGGCTGAATAATCTTCCCTGCATCTCGATCTCAACCATCGGCAAGCTCATCAAAAGAAACAACTTTTTCTATCAGAAACAAGGCCGGTTGTATCACAATCCGGCTTCACTCTTTGCCAAAAACAAAACCAAAGTCAGGAGGCTCAGGATTAGATATTCTCCCAAACACGAGGAATTGGGCCACCTCCAGATGGATACGGTCCTTAAGTTTGCCGACGGCGTCAAATATTACTTTTACTGCGCCATTGATACCAAAGGCAAGTTCTCTCTTTCCCTGCCCTACCAAAGCCTAAACAGCAAAAACACCCTGGACTTCTTTATCAAACTTACCCTGGTTGTTCCTTTTAAGATCCTCTCTGTCCAGACAGACAACGGACTGGAATTTTTGGGCGTCTTTGACGAATACCTCAAAAAGCAGGCTATTCCCCACTTCTTTATCTACCCAAGGTGCCCCCGGATCAACGGCGTCGTCGAAAGGTTCAATCGATCCATTCAGGAAGAATTTATTGATCCCAATCTTCACTTAATCCACGACGCTAAATTATTCTCTTCCAAACTGGTCGATTATCTGCTATTTTACAATTGCGTCAGGGTTCACAAGGCTCTGGGAAACATTACTCCTATAGTCTATCTTGCCCGGAAAGGAGGAATGTCTAATAAGTCCGTAACCTATACAACCACTTGACATTGTAGCGCTTAGTATATACAATTATTTTTATTGGAAATCATAAATGCTGAAGCTCAAAAGTGTGGAGTCATTTGTTTGGGATAGAGGGAACGTCGATAAAAATTGGATAAAGCATAAAGTTAAAAACATAGAGTGTGAGAGTGCTTTTTTTGATAAAAACAAAGTTTCTTTTAAAGATGTTTTACATTCAAAAAAGGAAAAAAGATATATATTATTGGGCAAGACAAAACAAAGAAGGCTGCTTTTTATTGTTTTTACCAGCCGACCAGACGGAATCAGGGTAATTTCGACACGAGATACAAATAAAAAAGAAAGAAAAATGTATGAAGAAGCAAATAAAAATTCCAAAATTTAAAAACGAGGACCAAGAGCGAGAGTTTTGGTCGAGAATTGATTTATCCGAGTATTTCGAGCCCTCGGACTTTGAGCGCGTTTCATTTCCCAATCTCAAACCGACAACCAAACCTATTTCAGTCAGGCTTCCCGAACACATGATTGAAGACCTTAAAGAGAAGGCTAATGAGATAGACGTTCCGTATCAATCCCTAATAAAGACATATATTAAAAGGGGGCTACAATCAGTTTAGTCCAGTTTAATCTGCAAATCCCAGAAGTGCCTGTAAAGGCTGTCTTTTTTGGCAAGCA
>CAYSZS010000054.1:0-2112 GCA_964435575.1 uncultured Gammaproteobacteria bacterium
CATCTGGACCACCCTTATCGTCTGGATCTTCTATGGAGGCGTATCAGTTTAGTTTAGCTTTTTGCGCATCATACTAACAACGATATAGTATGATTGGTATTGTCAACACCTGAAGGGCATCGGGGGCTTAGATCCACGATAGATCCACACGTTTTCCTTATCCGATAATTCAACTAACAACTCTTCAGGTTTAAGATTCCCATCTTTCGGGGAGTGTTCACGCAACTTCATTGCCTTCTTTCTGGCTAACTTTAAAGCCTTCTCGTATCTGGCTGGTTTTCCCTCGAGATAAATTTGGGATGTTTGGGAAACAGAAAATCTTGCCAATCCTTCAGGTTGCAAGCTCACGCCAAAAAGCCCTTCTTTCGTTCTTTTTTCAGTTTCCATAAATATATCCTCCTTAAGAGGAAGTTTAGACCTGAGGAGTAATATTATCTTGACCCGATTTGACAAACATTTGGTACCCTGTAGTATAATAAGGCATGGGGATTAAAACGGTTTGGAAATATTCGGTTAAAACCGAAGCAGAAAGGCTCATCCACACGGCCCATCAGATTACCGTAGGTTTTTACCGTGTCAATAATTTCATTGTGCTGCCTTTTAATCCCAACAGCCAGACCTCCCACACGGTTACCTTCCCGGACCTTCCCTACCACCAAATTCCCCGTTTTTGGAAACAAGTCAAAAGACTTAATATCTCCATCTTCCCTTTGGCTTTTGACAAAAATCTTCTAAATCAAATAATAAGGCTGATGGAGAAATCAAAACTACCTACTCCTAACTATGAAAAAATCCGAAAAACTTGGGAGAAAGTCCAGGATGAAGTCCTACATGAAATTTACAGGCTTATTCCAGCCAAAAAGGGATTAATCGAAAAAATCATAATTATTCCCTCCGCTTTCGGCACCAGTTCAAGCTTTAATATATGGGGAAAAAACGAGAAGAAAGGGGTTATTTGTATCTATTTAAGGGAAGATCAGGGCATCCATGCGATTTGCGAGTCTATCCTAACCTGCCTTAATTACGCAGATATTACCGCCGGTCTTGAAGGCATCTGGGCTGAAGCCGAACTTCTGGTTGACTGGCTGGTCACCCATTCTTCTCTTTCCCAAGTTTTACAGAAGTATGAAAAAGCCGAAAGCTATAAGGCGACCATCAGGGGAATTCGCACTAAACAGCAAGCTAAATTATTGCAGCAATCGGAAGAGTTTTATCAAAAACTGGGGATTCCCACTTTTATCAAACCTTTTGGCCTCAATGGTCTTATGCCCGAAATTAATCGGAAACCAATAGAAAATCTAAACATAAAAGAAAGAATAATTCTTAAGAAACTTATTGAAAATGCAAACTCAATAGTTTCAATTGATGAAATAGCAGATGAAATTTGCACAAATGAAGAAGAGTTCAGTCTTTGGGCTCTTGCCAAACTCATTGAAAGATTAAGAACCAAGCTCGAACAAAACGGCATTTCCGGAAGCTTCATCCAAACCCTAAGAGGAAAGGGGTATGTTTTGAAAAATTAAAGATCCTATGAAAGGGGAGGGAAAGTCGGGCCGTTCATTCTATCTCTTTTTATCCTTATCATCTCACTAATATCTTTGCTTGAAAATTTTCGTTTCAGAAACTTATTGGCACTTTCTACCACCTCAGGGCCTGATGCAAAAGCAATGTCACCACAGATGAGAGATCGAGTGGCTATTACTGAAAGAGCCCCTTCCACCGACCACTTACCACTTTCAACTCTTTTTTTCCACAAGCAATTTTAACAAGTACGGGTGTTTTTAACTTGACCGAACTTTGACAAGCCACTAAGGTATTGTTTTCTTTGCATATTGGCTTGAGATCCAGCCGCTTTGGCTCGCGATGTATTCAATTTTAAACCAATCTTTTTGTGTATCGTCTACCAATAAAAACTGCTCTCCTGTTTTAACTTTTGCAAGCTCTTTTGAATTAATATCAGGTCTCTCTCTCACCCTTAAGAAGCCATTCGGGGTTGAAAGAATCTCAACTTTAATCTGAGGCACCGGTGTTGCCGAAGGAACAGGTGTTGGTTCTATCTTATTTACGTCTTTGACAAGCTTAACAATCAAGGTTAATTTATATCCGGAAATG
>CAYSZS010000055.1:0-315 GCA_964435575.1 uncultured Gammaproteobacteria bacterium
ATTTAGATGAACTGTATATTTGATTCTTCTAACTTTCTTATTTGGCTTACCGCATGTATCACATAATATATCATCCTCTTTGTGATAAACGATATTCTTCTCTTTTGTCATTTTATAATAAAGCCTCAATCTTTTTGTATATTTCAAGAAATTTATTTTCCAACATAAAAGGAATAAATCTTTTTCTTTCATTGTCAGGTAAACCGTTGACTAGTTTTTTTGTCGGCCACGCCTCAAATCCCTGGGCAACTTCTCCTTCTACTTTCAAATCTTTAATATTCCCCTGATATTTATAAGCATAAATAGCCCGTATGA
>CAYSZS010000055.1:325-1769 GCA_964435575.1 uncultured Gammaproteobacteria bacterium
GTTTGGAATTTAAAAGAAATATAACTAGTGGTAAAGCGATTCAATATTCTTTACAGAACTCTTTACGACGGAAAAATTAAACTGAATAAAGAGGAGCTTGCAGGCGGGAGATGGTTTATGTTGTCTGAGGTTAAAAGAATGTTGCGGCGTCAAGTACCCCTTTTTTTGCACACACTTTCTACATGTTTAAAGTTAGGAATTTCAGTTTGAATTTGATAGGTGACATTTTAAGTTTGGTGTGAATCCGCTCTTTGTTATAGTAGTTGATGGTTTGGTGAATGGCCTCAACAAACTCTCCGATGGTTTCAAATCTTTCAAACTCGGCTCCTAAATCGGTTTTAAAGTTGTCATAGAAGCTTTCTTGGTAGGCATTCTCCCAAGGACTGGCCTTGGCACTCATGCTCACCTTTACTCCCAGATTTTCCATAAACTTGATATATTCTTTGGAGTTGTATTCACTTCCTTGGTCAGTGTGGACGATTAATGATTTACCAACAGTTCTAACTGCATCTAGGTATGCTTCGATAACAAACTCGGTGGTGTGTTTCATTGAGACTGACCAACCCACAATTTCCCTGGTGTATAAATCAATAAAAGTAGCTAAATAAATAATCCTTCCGTTCCAGATTAGCCTCGTAAAATCTCCGGCAAAGATGATATTAGGTTTTAATGGGCAGGAGCCTTTAATAAGATTGGGATAGCCTGAAGGAGGCTTCCCGTAATCCTTTTTCTTGGTCCATCTGGCCTTCCTTTTGTAAGGCTTGATATTATTGAGCCTCATTACTCTTCTAGTTCTTTTCTTGCCAATCTCCAGAGCAAGAGCAATTCTCCGGTGGCCGTAACTGGGATTTAACTCCAAAACCTTGAGTATCTGGTCTTTAAGGATCAAATCTTTTAGGCCTTGTATTGTATTGAGATTGTAAAGATTTCTTTTGGGAATACCCAGGGATTGGGAAATAAGAGATTTACTAATCCGGGGAAGTCTGGCTTCAATTGCCTTACCTATTTGTCTTTTTTTTTGACTTGGCAACCTCGAGGGATAAAACCCCGATAATCTCTTTTAGTTGTTGGTTCTCTTTCCTTAATTTGGCAAGTTCCAGAAAGCTAACGTGTTTGGTTGCCCCTCTTTGGAGCCAATTATAAATACTCTTGTCGCTAACTCCGTAGGCCTTGGATAAAGCAGAAACCGGTTCTCCGGCTTTAACTTTAGCTAGTATTTCCTCTTTAACTTCTTTGGCAATAACAGGTTTCAAATTAAATCACCTCCTTAAAATTAAGTTCCTAATTATATAGAAACTTTGTGCATTTTAAGGGGTACCTGTCCGTACTTGTCAGTTTCACACCAGTTTCTTCATATACCTCTTTAATTGCGGTGTCCTCATAACTATCACCTAGCTCTACGTGCCCTCCAACAGTTGCGTCAAGCAGATCAGGACGTGTAACT
>CAYSZS010000056.1:0-1753 GCA_964435575.1 uncultured Gammaproteobacteria bacterium
GGGAATTATAGAAGTCATCCTTTTGAGACATGTCAATAACCACCCTGATGTGCCACCTTCGTCCGTGTTCGCCAAAGTCGATACCGTTGTTGCCCTCTTGAGTATATCTGAACGGGATAAACATATCTCCGGTCTCAATCTTAAGCTCTTCTGCTATTTTTTTCCTAATATCGTCCGGGTCTTGTTCTGGCAGCATGATATCTATAGATAGGGTTTCTCCAGAAATGGCTATTCCAGTGTAATTCTTGTCTGACATTTAATGTGCTACCTCCTTATTCTATAATTTTACATAATATGCCATGGCTCAAAGAAATCAAGCCCTGATGACTTTAAAAATTGCAGGGGCTAGTGAACGACGTTAGAACCGTGTTTGAGGAGTTGGATAAAGATATTTATGTGCCAGATTTAAGTTTTGAGGAATGAAAAAGCGGTTTGAGATTACTCTCGCCCCGCCCTGTTCTTCGGAAGAAGTATATTTAGAATTTCCTTCCAACTTGTGACGATTTGAATTTTCTTGAGTTTGTCTTCTGGCATCAGGATTTTTAGAGAGCCGTCGTCATCAACGTGGAAGAGATAACGATATTGAGCAGTATTAACTCTCGTCAGAACAAAATCATTATCATCAATTATATGGGTAACACCGAGCTTATCACATAAACTAGGTTTTTCTCCAAGTCTACAGAATTTTACATGTTCAGGAAGAATGCCAGTTTTTCCATAAAAGTTTTGCTCTTTGAGCCAGTTAAGAGATTCTTCTCCTGTCCTAGCAGCAGAAACAAGCCAAACTCTTTCGCTGAATCTTTTACTTACAAGTTGTTGAAGAGCTGAAAAAGCTTCTGGAATCATGTCCTCTGTATCTAACCGTCTAATTGTCCCCCACATATCTACCCCAAGTATTTCAATCATCCTTGCGCCTCCTTTCTCTAATTAAATTAGAGTAAACCCATAAAAAAGTCAAGCCCTTTCGGGTCTGAAAACTGCAGGGGCTAGTGAACGACGTTAGAACCAAAATCGAGCTAGTTGGGAAGGTTTTGGTGCCAGATTTGACTTCTACTTGTTTGAAATAAAAAGGCTTAAGAATTTTATTTCTCAAGCCTTTTGGCCAGGTGACTAAATTTTGTTAATTTAGGAAGATAGCAGCTTCGCCGCCGAAGCTACCCGGTCCAGCAAGATTGAATTGTATTTCGGAGCTAGAAATAGATATGCCGAGAGCACTGACGGCAAATGTCGTATAGTCTTCTTTCCCGTCGTAATCCCAGATAATGGAAAACATGCCATCTTCAATTTTCATTTCCTTAAGAGGACCGGCGGATATACGGGTTGGCATACTCTCCCTATAACAGACTCTTTTGCCTATCAATTCGGACACATGCTCCATTATAATCTTGAGGATGCCTTCGCAGTTGTCGCCCCGGGCGTTCATTTTGTCTTTACGATCGTCAATCGTCATCCTTAGGCTGGTATATTTTGCACAACCGAAGCCACTCCCACCGGCAGTCAGATAACGACAAGTTTTTGCCTCTGCCCCTGGCTGACAGAACTTCTTTACGTGTTCGTCTGATGGAAAAATTTGTGAAAGGACATCTGATAACTTAGCTCCCATATAATCCTCCTTTTTATTAGTCAAAGAGCTCCCTCTTCGCTAAAATAGCATACCAAATCTCAAAAATAAGTCAAGCCCTAGTTCTAACTCCACGAGGGGTATGCCAAAAATGAGAATATAAATTTTAGCTGCAGGGGTGCTCCGACTTGA
>CAYSZS010000057.1:0-1629 GCA_964435575.1 uncultured Gammaproteobacteria bacterium
CGAGCAGAACTTTTACATGGTAGGAGCTATCAATGAGGTTGTCAAAAAATGAGTTTCCACATAGACATCGTGAGTCTGGCGGGGAATATCTTCTCTGGAGAAATTGAGAGAATTTCGGTTCCTGCAATCGAAGGCGAGATGACAATATTGGCACGCCATATGCCAGTTGTTGCCCCTTTGGGAGTTGGAGAGGTAGTAGTAAAATCACCCGGTAAAACTTTAAATATCTCAATAGGCAAGGGGATTTTTGAATTTTCGGGCGGTCGAGCAAGACTTCTGGTTGAAGACGCGATTAATTCTGATGAAATTTCAGAGGATCGTGCGCTGGAAGCAAAAAAACGGGCCGAGGAACTTTTAGCAAAAGGAATTAAAGGAGAAGAGAAATTAGAGGTGACGTATCAGCTGAGAAAGAGCTTGATTGACCTCAAGATCGTAAGAAGAAAAAAGAAAAGAGTTTTTTAAGTAGAGTCGAAGATTCGGTTTCCGGAATTATTAACTTCTGTAATATCCTCGTGGAATTAAGCCGATTTCAATGTTAGAATTTGAATATGGCGAAATTTATTAAGGAACTTTCGGTGTTTTTTCCGGCATATAACGAAGAGAAAAATATTGAGAAAGTTGTTGAAGATGCCAAAAAAGTTTTGGCTAAAATTGCTGAGAAGTGGGAAATAATTATTGTTGATGATGGATCAAAAGATAAAACAGGAGAAATTGCAGAAAATTTAAGCAAAGAGGAGAAGAGGATAAGAGTGATCAGTCACAAACCTAATAGGGGCTACGGGGGTGCCTTGAAATCAGGATATGACACCTCAAAATATGAATGGGTAGCATTTGCAGATGCTGACGGACAATTTGATTTTTCCGAAATTAAGGAATTTATAGAAAAACAAAAAGAAACAGATGCTGATTTGGTGTTGGGTATAAGAGTAAATAGGGCAGATTCTCTGATGCGTAAGCTTTTCACCTTCGTCTGGGCGAAGATGCTACCGCGGATTCTTCTTGGATTGAAAGTAACAGATTATTCTTGCGGTTTTAAGTTGGTTAGGAGAAAAGTGTACGGTTCCGTACAGCCATTAGTTGGCGAGGAGAAAGTGACGCAGATAGAGATGCTTACAAAAGCTCAAAGATTAGGTTTTAAGTTTGCCGAAGTCGGTGTTCATCACTATCCGAGGAAATTTGGTCATCAAACAGGAGCTGATTTAAAAGTTGTTGCGAGAAGTTTACGAGATCTTTTGAAACTCTGGTGGCAACTGAAATAATGGAAAGACTTATTGCTAAGGCAATTAATTGGGTGAAAGCGAATCGAGCCGAAGCTTTCTTTTTAGCGGTAGTACTTCTGATTGGAGCTTTTTTGAGGCTTTATCGCATCGATGAATATATGACTTTTTTGGGGGATGAGGGGAGAGACGCAATTATTGTAAGACGGCTTCTAGTTAACTTCGATCCGATATTAATAGGCCCCGGAACTTCAATCGGAAACATGTATCTTGGTCCACTCTATTACTATATGATAGCGCCGGCTCTTTTTCTGGCCAACTTTAATCCTGCGGGACCCAGTGTTATGATTTCCCTTTTAGGAATCTTAACGATTTGGTTTATTTGGTTCGTGGTTCGCGAATGGTTTCCCAA
>CAYSZS010000058.1:0-1516 GCA_964435575.1 uncultured Gammaproteobacteria bacterium
CGAACAAAAAAGACGCACTCAGTGTGCATCACCTATTCGCTTCGATCTATAAAGTATGTATGTTTATATCAAAGTGAATTGAGCGTGTCAAGGGGAGAATTAAGAAGCTTCTGATATTTCCTCAAGCTCTCCAGTCGATGGGATTGATCTAGGTACAAAATTCCATTTCTTAATTCTTATAACTAAAGTTCCTGGAATTAACTCTGCGTCCCCAGATGCTAACATTGCCATAAGTTTACTTTTCTCTACTCTTACTCCTTTTTCTACTTTAAGTCTTTTTTGGTCGATACCTTGTCTCCTCATCCTTCCCCTTACTGACTTTTCAAATCCCGAAGCATCTTCTGTATCACGGCTCAATTCAATCGAAAGTTTCATATTTTTATGTGCCGCGTCGGGCCTTCTATCTCCCAAAGACTGATCAAGGAGTGCTTCGTCCCATATATTTTCTCTTTCAGGGTTAAGTTGAACCTCAAATCCTCTAATCCTGTCTCTTATTCCCCGCAGGGTTGGATATTTTCCCAATAAATCTGAAATAGTTTTTCGCGGACTTGGATCTTCGGAGGTTTTACCGTCACGTAACTCTTCAAGTTTTTTAATTTTATCTGATAATTCGAAATACTCTGCAGCCGCTTCAAGTAGTTTTCTGGTGTCACTTCTAGTCATGTCCGGCTCTGGTCCTCGCGGATTTCCCATTAAGAAAACATCAGGTATATGAGTTCTCCATAAATCAAAGTTTTCCTCTCTAATTCTTTCTCCCGTGTCGTCTCCATCCAGCTGTTCCGGGGTCCAAAGCAGTCTTTGTTCAAATTCTGCGGTTCCTGCCATAGGCTTGCATTATAGCAAAAAAGTCAAATTTAGTGGGGTTGGGAGAGTTCGTGTGCCCGTTCAACTATTCTAGCGTATGCATTTGGAGTACTACCGTCAATTTCAACTGAGCATCGCTCATTAACAACTCTATCTTCTTCGTCTCTTTGGATCTTCTCGTCTTCCGCAAATCTAATTTGTCCAAGACGAATGTTAAGATCGTGAGCTGCCTGAATAAAAAAGGGCAATTCTGATCCCAAAACGGGCACTTGAGAAATTGTCCCAGATTGCTCAGCGCGTTCAACAGCCATATTTTTATATTAGCACAGACTAAGCTTAGCGAAGATCTGAAAGAGAAGTCAAATTATTCTTCGGGGGGTGGGAGGACTATGATTGTTTTTTCCGAGAGGCCGATTTTATTGGCTAGCGACATTCTGGTCTCATCTCCGATTGCCGAAAAATCAATTTCTCTTCGTCCGAATTCTTCCTGAAGTGCAAATAAATATTCTCCTCTCACACTTACCCAGCCGGGATTTCCTACTTCGCGGTTAAATGCCTCAATAAGTTCTTCCTCGGACATTTGGGAAAAACGCTGTCTAAAATCCTGATAATATCTGTCTAACTCAGTTGTCATGCGGAAATTATAAAACTTTTTCTTCCGAAGTCAAATTATTTTTTCTGAATAATGATATAATGCTATGAATGGGAGATT